>DATNQS010000450.1:0-5930 GCA_036703925.1 Candidatus Sericytochromatia bacterium | reverse complement strand
TAGCGCTGCCACTTGCCTGACCGATCCCAGGAACGAATATGGGCAAAGTTGAGAAAAACAAGTACCACACGGCAGCCAAGTCCTTCTGCCATTGCTTGTGGCAGCGCCAGCAGACTTTGAAACAGTAGCCATTCATCCTTTAGCGCAGAATGCCAAACAAGCCGTGCTTGCCCGCTAGAGAGTGTCTCTAAAATAATGGGTTGTTTTTGGCTCCACTGTTGCAGCAGTTCTCGCTCTGCTGCTGCCTGGAATGCTACGGCAACACCTTCGGCTAGCAGTTGAAGAAACCGATTACTATCGGTCGCACGCAAACAGTCAATCTCAATTACTCTAGCCCCAACCATTTGGGCTGCATGACGCAGCAACGTCTGTCGACCGCTGCCTGGTACTCCTGCGAGCAGCAAATCACCGTCTGTAGCCAAAATCTGACTGACCTGCTGCAACTCCCTTTGTCTGCCAAGGAGCGTTTTTGGCGTAAACGGATTCACAACCATTGTGAAGAAAAAAGGGGGCGTGAGAAAGGGTTTAGGTGGTGTATGATCGCTTCACACTATTTAATAGTGCCAATAATTTGCTTTAGGCACTATGATCAAGTGCTGTAGGTGTTATAGCATTCTCTGCCATTCACTATGACTGTTAAATCCTCTTCACCCGGACCCGCATTAACCTGGCATACTCTCGGTGTGCGGCAGACTTTAGAACAATTTCAAACCGATCGCCAGTCTGGCTTGACTTCTCAGCAAGTAACCGCCCAATTGGAGCAGTACGGCACCAATGAACTGATTGAAGCGGATGGACGTAGCACTTGGGAGATCTTACTAGACCAATTCACTAACATCATGCTGCTGCTGCTGATTGCGGTGGCACTGATTTCTGGAGTGCTAGATTTCTTTGATTGGCGAGCCGGTAAGCTTAGTCCGGGCGAAATTCCCTTTAAGGACACGATCGCCATCATTGCGATCGTCATCTTGAATGGGCTGCTGGGCTACTTTCAGGAGAGCAAGGCAGAAAAAGACCTGGCAGCTTTGAAGAAACTGGCATCGTCAAGGGTGCGGGTGATTCGGGATGGCAAGACGATCGAAGTAGACTCGAAAGAGTTGGTTCCTGGCGATGTCATGCTTTTGGAGGCGGGTGTGCAGGTGGCAGCCGATGGTCGCTTAATAGAAGCTTCCAACCTACAAATTCGGGAGTCGGCGTTAACTGGTGAAGCGCAAGCAGTCAGTAAGCGCGTCGAGACGGAACTGCCAGCTGAAACATCGCTGGGCGATCGCATTAATCTGGTGTACCAGGGCACTGAAGTACTCCAGGGTCGGGCAACAGCCGTTGTTACCGGCACAGGCATGCAGACTGAATTAGGGCGTATCGCCACCATGTTGCAGTCGGTGGAGGCAGAAGCTACGCCGTTACAAAAACGCATGGCGCTCCTCAGCAAAGTACTGGTAACGGGTGCCTTGCTTTTAGTTGCCCTTGTGGTTCTTGGCGGCATTGGTTATGCCACTTGGCAAAGTGGAAAAAACTTCCTGGACGTGGCACTAAGTGATGTCGGCAAAGATTATCTGGAAGTATCGCTCAGTATGGCAGTAGCGATCGTTCCCGAAGGTTTGCCAGCCGTTATTACAGTCACGCTGGCATTGGGAACGCAGCGGATGGTCAAACGACAAGCGCTGATTCGTAAGCTGCCTGCCGTTGAAACCCTTGGCTCGGTCACCACCATCTGTTCTGACAAAACAGGGACGCTGACGCAAAATAAGATGGTCGTGCAGCTACTCCATACCAGCAGTACCTCTCTCAGTGTCACAGGTGATGGCTACAGCCCTACAGGTGCGTTTGCGCCCGTCCAAGCTAACGCTGCAACAGTTGATCCACAAGAGCAGCCCGAACTGTTGAATCTGCTCACTGCCTGCACAGTCTGTAACGATGCTGTTTTGCAGGAGGAGCAAGGCTCATGGATTATTTTGGGCGACCCTACTGAAGGGGCACTGCTGACCTTAGCAGGCAAGGCGGGGTTTGAAAAAGATCAATGGGCGAGCAAACTACCGCGTGTCGCTGAGTTTCCCTTCTCTTCTGAGCGCAAGCGTATGAGCGCGATCGTCGAAGTGTTGGACACTGATCCTGCCCTCACTGGCGGCTCGCACTACATCATGTTCACAAAAGGCTCTCCTGAGCTGATTCTAGAGCGTTGTACACAGATCCAGGTGGGTGATGCGGCACAGCCAATCGCCGAGGAGCAGCGCCGTAAAGTCTTGGAACAGAATAACCAGATGGCAGGGCGTGGGCTGCGCGTTTTGGGATTTGCTTGCAAGCCGTTAACTGCCATTCCTCCTGAGGGGTCTGATGAAGTCTCAGAGCGTGAATTAGTCTGGTTGGGGCTAGTGGCCATGCTGGATGCCCCCCGTCCAGAAGTGCGTGATGCCGTTGCTCGTTGTCGATCAGCAGGGATTCGCCCTGTCATGATTACGGGTGATCACCAACTGACGGCACAAGCCGTAGCAGAAGATCTAGGTATTGCGAAACCAGGCGATCGTGCTCTTACTGGCAACCAATTAGAGCATCTGAGTCTGGAAGAGTTGGCGAATGAGGTGGAAGATGTGAGCGTCTATGCTCGTGTCGCCCCTGAACACAAGCTGCGGATTGTGCAGGTGCTGCAACGCAAGGGGCACGTCGTCGCCATGACAGGTGATGGCGTAAACGATGCGCCAGCCCTTAAGCAAGCCGATATTGGTATTGCGATGGGCATTACGGGTACGGATGTGAGCAAAGATGCCAGCGATATGGTGCTGCTGGATGACAACTTCGCCACGATCGTCGCGGCAACTGAAGAAGGGCGCGTCGTTTACACCAACATTCGCCGCTTCATCAAATATATTCTGGGTAGCAACATTGGTGAACTGCTCACGATCGCAGCCGCACCGCTTCTTGGTCTCGGTGGTGTACCGCTCTCGCCCTTGCAAATCCTCTGGATGAATCTGGTTACAGACGGTTTACCGGCGCTGGCGCTGGCAGTCGAACCCGCAGAGCCTGACGTGATGAGGCGTCCGCCCCACGATCCTGGCGAGAGCATTTTTGCGCGTGGGCTAGGCGCTTACATGATTCGGATTGGGATTGTGTTGGCAATTCTGGCGATCGCGCTCATGTCATGGGCTTATGGCTACACACACGCTAATCCTACGGCTTTAGATCCGAATGGCGATCGCTGGAAAACGATGGTTTTTACCACATTATGTATTGCCCAAATGGGTCATGCTCTGGCAATCCGTTCGAATACCCGCCTGACGATTGAACTCAATCCGTTGACTAATCCCTTTTTGTTAGGAGCGGTGGTTGTAACTTCACTGTTGCAGCTAGCATTGGTCTATGTCCCCTTTCTACGTAGCTTCTTCAACACACATTACTTAAGTGGTTTTGAACTCGGTGTTTGCCTGGGTGTCAGCGTACTGATGTTTGTGTGGGTAGAGTTAGAGAAGCTCGTGTTTCGGTGGTACGCCAAGACGAAGAAGTAGCAAGTTTTGAGTTTTGAGTAGCGCTTTGCGCCGCTGCGCTAGAGAGTTTTGAATTGCATCTTTAACTCAAAACTCTTAATTCGTAACTCATTACTCTACCCCATGTATCTCAAAAGGCTTCACCTTCGCCAGTTTCGCAATTACCTGGATCAGACCGTAGAATTCGATGCGCCCAAAACTATCCTCTTAGGCGATAATGCCCAGGGCAAATCTAACTTGCTGGAGTCGGTGGAGCTACTCTCAACGTTGCGATCGCACCGGACTTCTCGCGATCGCGACCTCATCTACACAGGCAAATCGAGTGCCCAAGTCGCGGCACAACTAGAACGGGACGTTGGCTCGATCGACCTTGCGTTTACCCTGCGCCTCAATAGCCGTCGTACCGTTGCCATTAATAGCGAAACGGTGCGACGGCAGCTTGATTTTCTGGGCATTGTTAACATGGTTCAGTTTTCGAGCCTGGATCTCGATCTGGTTCGTGGCGGGCCGGAGCAGCGACGCAACTGGCTGGATGGTCTGTTAATTCAGCTAGAACCTGTTTATGCTCACATTTTGCAGCAGTACAATCAGGTGCTGCGACAGCGCAATGCGTTGTTGAAAAGCAAGCAGCGATCGACGTTCAATGGTCAACAAGCAGGACAACCGGAACAGCAATTTGACCCGAACCTGGCACTTGAAATTCAACCCAGTAACCTATCCCCGGCACCTGATACCCAACATCTTCATGACGAACTTGCCCTTTGGGATGCCCAGCTTGCCGCAACTGGTACGCGGGTTATTCGGCGGCGTGCCAGGGTTTTGCAGCGGCTGGCTCCACTCGCACAGCGCTGGCATCGTGAAATCAGCGGTAGTACAGAAGAGTTGACCATTAACTATGCGCCTAACGTCGCTTTAGAGCAAGATGAGCCAGCCTTAATTCAGCAGGCATTTCTGGCAAAAATTCAAGAACGGGCGATCGCCGAGCAGTACCAAAACACGACGTTAGTCGGGCCCCATCGTGATGAAGTTGCCTTCACCATCAACGAAACCTCAGCACGGCAATATGGTTCTCAAGGACAGCAGCGTACTTTAGTGCTGGCGCTGAAGCTCGCCGAACTCAAGCTCATTGAAGAAGTTATTGGTGAACCGCCCCTGCTGCTGCTTGATGATGTGCTAGCAGAACTTGACCTCAGCCGCCAAAACCAGCTTCTCGAAACGATTCAAGACCGTTACCAAACACTGATTACAACTACACACCTCGGTTCTTTTGACGCACAATGGCTGTATTCTTCACAGATTTTTTCAGTTAAGCAGGGGCAATTAGCAGAAAGGATTTAGTCATTAGCTGTAAGCGTAAAGGCAAGATCCCCGACTTCTCCAAGAAGTCGGGGATCTAAATCAGAAGCCGGGGATATAGCTCTATTTATATGTATAAGAACCAAGTTCACAGAGGTCTAGCTGGCGTTCATCTAATTTGGAGCCGTCTGCAAAAACGCCCAGTATGTCATAAGTACAGGTCGTGCGACCATCTGCGATCGTCACCGTTCCTGCCTCTCCAGGATCGACTGATTCATTCAGAAGATTTGCTCCCCAATCATTTTGTGAAGAGTCTTCTACATAAAATTCAACCAATGGGCTATCGCTGCTGTTTTTGAGTGTAAAAATCAGATCTTCTGCTAGTGCATTTTGACTCATCATCAGCAGTGTAGGCAGCGCTAAGACAGTTGCAGCCACAACTTTAGGAAAGGAACGTTTAATCACTGAAGACTCCTAACTGGGTAATAAAGCAGAGTCGTTATCTCCGACTGCTTCTATCAGTTAAGTCAGTTTTAAGGTGAACAACAATGATATTTCTACGGGTTCCAGGTTTATTGCTAGTTAGTAGTCTCCGCAGTTCGCAGCTTGACGATCGCCCCTATGAGACTAATTTGACTTTGAGGTATGTCCAACGCCTTGTCTCAATCATCAGCTATCAGCCTAGGGGTTAAAGCTGATAGCTGACCGCCGATCGCTAATAGCTAGGCTGCATCTTTCAATTCAGCTGTTTGTACAGGCAATTGTTTGGTAACGTCACCGCGCAGCACTTTAACCTGTAATGTTTGACCCAGGCGGCTGTTTTCTACGATCGTCTGTAGCTGTTCTGCTGTCGTGATTGCCTGCTCGTCAATCTGAGTAATCACGTCCCCACGCCGTAACCCTGCTTTAGCAGCAGGTGTGTTGGGCAGCACCCGCACGACAATGACACCGTTGACCTCTGGTACTACAAAGGCAGAATTGGGATCACTATTGTTCTGTCTAGCAAGTTCTGGAGTCAGCAGGGTCATTTGCACACCCAGGTAGGGGTGGATAATGCGCTCACCCTTTGCCAGTTGGTCTTTAATTGCCTTCGCTTTGTTGATGGGGATAGCAAAACCAATGCCCATTGCATCAGCTCGAATGGCAGTGTTGATG
>DATNQS010000449.1:0-2586 GCA_036703925.1 Candidatus Sericytochromatia bacterium | reverse complement strand
TTTTTTCTGCCTGCTTCCACGCAAGCGCCGTCTCTGGCGAAACGGGGTAGCCCTCCTCGGCGTAGCGAATGGCGGGTGCAAACAGTTGCTCAAACGGTAGCCGTCCCCACCGCTCCCACAGCGATCGCCAGGCTGAAACCGCCCCCGGCACCGTCACGCTCAGCCAGTCGTGCTGCGGAACGCGATCCATCCCTGCAAAGTGCTCCAGCGTTAGCGCCTGGGCACTGCGACCAGAGGCATTCAAACCATGCAGCTTGCCATCCCAGACTAGCGCGAACGCATCGGAGCCAATGCCGTTAGAGGTCGGTTCAACGACAGTAAGGGCGATCGCCGTTGCCACCGCCGCATCCACCGCATTGCCACCCTGCCAGAGCATTTCCATCCCTGCCAGTGCTGCTAACGGTTGACTGGTGGCGATCGCGCCCCGTTTACCCATCACAACACGCCGTCCAGAGGGGTAGGGGTAGTGAGTGAGATTTTGCGCACACATGGATTAGGTTGCTGATAGCGCAGAGTTGTCAACCAGATCTCGTTTCTGGTCAATCGCTGAGTCGACCAGATCGAGCGTAAATGTCGTTTCGTTAGACGCACTCTCAACATGGAGCACTGCGCCTATTTGTGCCGCTAATTTCTGCACAAGGTTTAGCCCTAACCCGGTGCCACCTTGCTTCCAGCGATCGCTGCCGACAATCCGATAAAACTTTTTAAAGATCTGGTTCAATTCATCGGGCTGAATTTCAATGCCCGTGTTCCTGACTTGCAATTGCACCCTGCCAAACTTCATGCCCCCAATAACTATGATTGTTTCGCCGGGGGGAGTGTACTTACAAGCATTGTTAAGTAGCTCAGTGAGAATACGCTCCAGACTCACGGAGTCAACCGACAAGGTAGGCAGATCCGGCTTAAGTATGACGTGTAGCGTTTGTTGACGGCTCTGAGCGCGTTCCTGGAACCCTGCCACGAGCGACGGCAGCCAGTTTTGCAGACAAAGTGCTTCACGTTCAGCGACATAAGTGCCCGCTTCTAGACGCTGCAAATCAAGCAAATCGTTGATGAGGATGATTTCGCGATCGCACTCGTCCCGTAAGATTTGCAAATATTGAGCTGGTTTCGGTTCCAGGAGTACATTGGGGGTCAGCCGCGACAGTGCCATTTCTAGCATACGAATCGACATCTTCATGTTCGACACTGGGGTTCGCAGCTCGTGTGAAACGGTACTGAGAAAGTCGTCTTTGAGCTGGTTAAGCGTCTCCAATTCTTCTACTTGTCTCTGGGCAGCATGATAAAGTCTGGCTTGTCGCAAGGCGATCGCACACTGGTTCGCAACCTGTTGTGCTAGCCGCAAATCCAAATCTTTGAAGCCGTAATCGCGATCGGTGATAAGCCACAGATCGCCCAACACCTCTTGATGGTCTTCGATGGGACAGGCAAGAATAGAAACTCGTCCTCGCATCGGGCTGATATGCAAAGGACAAAACTGACAATATTGCCCTGCCAAAAGTTGTGCGTATAGCTCTGGACACTCCGACATCGCAATCGTGTGTCCTTTAAAAGACAGGATTGATGGGTTGTATTCGTAAGCGATCGTGGATGTCCCTGCTTCCAGATCGTAGAGTCCAGCATTACAACTATTGATCCCCATACCAACACCAAGCTCCTGCACCGCTGTTTGCAGAATTTGAGCTTCATCCAGGCTGTCGCGCACTTTATCGGTAATGCGTTTGAGTGCGGCTTCAAAATCTGATGCCAACTGTAATTGAGCCGTGCGTCGTTGCACTTCTAGCTCCAAATCAAGGTTAAATTGCTGCGTCTGCTGATAAAGGTCTGATTGCTGCTTTGCGCTTCGTTCGCGTCCTTCAAGGTTCTGGCTTGTATCCTGAAGCTTGCCACATAGCAGGCTAGTTAAGGTGCCGCTTACACTAAATAGTCCCAAAGCAACCGCATTGTCAGCACTAAGGGCTACAGACTCTACTGGGTTTAGAAAGTAGTAGCTGTAGACCAGAGCCGATGTTCCGGTAGCCAGTAGCCCTGCCCCAACGCCACCATGCCAAGCACTAATAAGCACGGCTATGAGGCACGCTAAGAGCGAAATGGGAGCCGCGATCGCCCAAGCGCAGAAGAGTTGTGTCAATAAGAATGCTGTGAAAACAGTCAACACACTGACGGCATATCTCGACCACTGAGAGCGCAATAACCGAACCATGAGATCTCTAAGCAACAGGTGACCCTACAGCATAATGTCTGACACTAGCTGTTGGCTAACTCAGAGCAATCTTCTTTCAGCGCTACCCTTTGCAAGACGCTTTAATACATCTTGCAAGGGGTAAAATTAACGCCATTGAAAACCGATCTAGAAGCAAAGAGCAAGCTTTTAGTGAGACAAATGTATGCTCTACCCTAAGATCGGCTTGTTACCTTTGGCATTCGACCTAAGAGAGATTTGGATGTTTTAACCTAATACTTGCGCTCCTGCGGTTGGAACATTGTAATGACTACAGGTTTATAGCTAATGTCAATGCCTGCCGGAGAATAGTACGTCAGTGTGTGCTTGAGGAAGTTTGCATCATCGCGATCGGGGTAATCTTC
>DATNQS010000448.1:0-1664 GCA_036703925.1 Candidatus Sericytochromatia bacterium | reverse complement strand
TGCTTAAAACGGAGGAACGGGCTTATCATCTGGCTCATTTCTTAGCATCTGATAGTCTGGTCTTAGGTCTATTGAATTGATTGTGCTGCACTAAGCAAACGGCTGCTCTCATACCAGTTTTTTGTGAATCTGCACATCGTTTTACCCGTCGCAACTTTCCATGAGGAAAATGCAGTAGGGTAATCGATCACTGTTTGAAAAAGTAGCTTTAGTTAGGAGAGTGATTCTTTCCTGGCTAGAGCTATTTTTTATGAGAGATGAGTGGGACAGCGCTGTCAGAACGAACGTTCGCCTTTAGCTTTGTCATATCAAGATAATCATTTGACACGATCGAAACTGTAAGCCAAATTGCAAAGGCAACCTCAGCTTGAATCTACATAATTACTTGAGAAAGATATTCAGCAATTCCTAAACTATAGACTAATCCAGTTGAGATCTATTGGCAAGAGTAACCGTACTAAATTTTCAGGCTGCAACGGCGCTATGGCTATTTCGTCAGCACGCTCTGATGCAAGTGTTGTGCTGAGGCTAAGGGCAGCTCTAAAGCAACGTCAGCGTTTTCGAGAAATTGAGCTGCATGGCGGCGGCGATCGCACGCATGAGTTTCAGGTCTGGCAATGATGGCTGTAGCTGCTCTGCCATGTTTAATGCCTGCTCCGCTGCCTGTCCTTGCCAATCATATAACCGGACGATCCCTAAGTACATCCACAGGTGCGGGTTTTGCGCGTCTAGCCGGGTCAGGTATTCCAAGGTTTTGAGTGTTGGCTGCACTCGGCGCTGCAATGCCTGTGACAGCGCAAGCGGGTAGGCGATCGCCTTGTTCTGCGGCTCTTGTTGCAGCCGATAGGTGAGCGCTTGTTCTGCCTGTACAAGATAATCCCCGATCGGATCGTACAGATTTAACCGTCCGACCTGTTGCATCACGGCATCAAACTGACCCTGAGCCAAGCGATCGCCCAATTGATAAAGCTGTACTGTCAGGTCAGGCTCAATCAGGCTTGGCTTGGTCGCGATATTTTCCACTCGGATGGGTGGTACAGGCAACGGATAGGTTTCGCCTGTCTGACGATTTAAGTAAACCGCTTCTAAACGGTACGGTGCTGCAAGCGTTATTGGAGGCACCATGGCTAACCGTTCCACCACGCGAAACCCTTGCTCTGGGTTAACAGTGCGATCGCCCGCATACAGTTGCCCCAAACCAATGCCGTGGTCGTGGAACCAACGTGCCTCTTCCGGCGGCAATGGTTCTGCTTGCTTCTTTCCTTGCCAGGTAAGGATCACTATGCCCTGTTGCAGTTGCTCCCATGGCCCAGCCCATTGATAAAGCACGGGTAGCGGTGCGTTTGGTGCAGCGGATGGGAGCAGTGTTACCGCTTCTAGCTTGACCGTATCTGGCGCGATCGAGGCAACCTCAACTACTATTGGTGGCGTTTGTCTGTGATAGAGCCGTAGTTGTTCATTATTGGGCAGCGTCCAGGTGTGATGCAGTTTAAGGGCAGAATTTTGCTCGATCTGTGCCTGTAATGTCTGTCGCGCACTGTCCTTTTCTGGTGCGCCTAACTGACCGCTTTTGGTCAAGTACCAGGACATCGATCGCACGTCTTGAACGTTAGAGCGTGACGGCATCAACTCCCGTGCATACACCTGAAATGCCGCTAACCGTC
>DATNQS010000447.1:0-6184 GCA_036703925.1 Candidatus Sericytochromatia bacterium | reverse complement strand
TGCGCTGGTGTCATGAAGGACCACCAGAGGCGATCGTAGAACAGGTAAGAGCCTCCTACGAAACGCCAGAGGGCTTACAATCGTTTACCATTCGGCGCTAGCGCTGGGTCATGTCAGAAGTAGCGTGCCTACTGTCTGCGTGTCTTAATGACCCTTCACCTCATCACCCTTCACCTCATCACCCATCACCCCATCACTCATCACCCCATCACTCATCATCCCTTCACCCCATCACCCTTCACCCCATCACCTTCTCCGCGTACAACGTCTACCATCATGCACTCGCTAATACGTCAGTTGCATGGGGGTCGCAACCTGCTGGAGGTCGCGCAGTTTTTGCAGTACCAGCCCTTCGGTGAGGAGCCGCTTGGCTTCCTGGATGCCTGCTTCTAGGGATGGACAACTGCCGCAGCGCCAGAGGTAAAACCCGCCGTTCCAGAGCGTAGACTGCATTAACTCAGAGGGTTGCCCTGCCAGTACAGTCAGCATTGCCTCAACGATCGTCGGCGTTGTGTCTAAGGGGACATTCTTACCCTCAAAGCTATAGTCACGCGGATGCAAGGTCAGGCGCTCAAAGCCGATCGTCGGTGCGCCCAAGCCGATAATTGCGGTACGTTCTCTGGGGAGATCGCAACTACCTTCCAAGCCCTTGACGCTGGTGAAGTGAGTAAGGCCTCGCAGGGCGATCGCCTCCTGAAACATCAACTCCGTCGGCGGATGTACAAAGCCAGAGACTAAGTGAGCGTCTCCAGCATAGGGCGACCAGATGAGTTCCATCGTTGCCAGAGGCGGACGCTTGCCAATCTGCTCACGGTACGGTACCAAGCCATGCGCTAGGGGAAAATGGGACGGTAAGTAAAGGAAACCGATGCCCGTGCTTTCTAAGACGTGTTGCACCTGTGCCAGGGTTAGCTGGCTCCAGTCAATGCCCAAGCCTCGCCAATAGCCAATGAGGGGGTCGCCATCTTTCGTCGGCATCCGATCGCCCCCATGCAGGATCACCGGACAATTGGCGGTTGCCAGAAGCAATGCGATTAAGGGACTCAAGGGAGCTGTGCGCGATCGCCCATCGTACGGCACCGACAGCACCGTTACCGGATGCGCCGCCGCGATCGGTTGCAGACGAGGACCTAATGCCTCATATGCATCCAGCATTCCAGCCAGTTCAGTGCCAGTCGGTCGCCGAATCCGATGGGCAATCATGAAGGCACCAATCTGAGCAGGCGTTGCTTCCTGTAGCAACATCATGCGGGTGGCAGCAGCAGCCTCCTCCCGCGTCAGGGGTTCGCTGGTGTGGGTGCCACTACCGACTTTGCGAAGCAGTTCTCTAAAGGCGTCACTCATGACATTTGCTGAATGGATGCGATAAACAGTTGAAACAAGAGGGCAAGGTGATAGGGTGATGCGTTGTTGCCGACCAGTGCCCCGAACCGCTGACGGCTCAACAGCCAGCTAGCCCGTTAGCTACCATTGGCTTCATTTGACGCTGGCTACGAGAGGCAACTCAAATTTGGGCGGCAGTAAGGCGGCAACAAGGTTGAAGAAGTGCTGAATGGGCGGAATTTGCAGGCGATCGCGCGTTGTCACCAGTACGACCTGACGGGTGAAGGGCAGATCTCCCATAGGCGGAGCGATCGTGCCGTTGGTAGAAGGCAAACTGGGAGCCAGTGATCGTACTGCTAGCGTTGAGTCAGTATACGCCTCTACCAGTGCCGTTTCGGGCAGCAGTGCCACCAGTTCACCCTGGCGTACTACGCCTCGGAAGGCATCTGGCGTATTCAGTTCCAGCGCGGCTCGTAGCGTGATCCCTCGCCGCTCAAATTGCTCTTGCACCAGCCGCTGCATACCATACCCATCCTTAAAGACGACCTGCGGATAGTTTGCCAGCTCATCCCAGGGAATCACTTCAAACGCAGCTAGGGGATGGTTTGCGGCAAGCAATACCTTAATTGGCTCATCGTACAGCACCTGCACGACCATCTCTGGGCTAGTCGTTAAAAAGCGATTGTGCATGACGATCGCCACATCTACCAACCCATCCCGCAAGACCTTAAGCGAACGATCGCTGCCTAACGCTGTCACCCGCAGTTGCACATCAGGGTAATCGTGACAAAACTGTTGCAGGACGGGCGGCAAGTGATACGCGCAAATCGAATGAATGGCGGCAACGCAAAGCTCTGGCTGCTTGCCAGCCATCAAATCATCCAGATCTTGAACCGCATTCAGCCACTCTTGACAAATCTTTTTGGCGCGAGGCAACAGGCGATCACCCGCGATCGTTAGCTTCGCCTGCGTTGTGCGATGAAACAACGATATTCTCAGTGCTGTTTCCAGGCTTTGAATCTGACGACTAATAGCGGATTGGGTTACACCACAGCGTTGAGCAGCTTGCTGAAAGCTACCCGTATCTGCCACTGCCAAAAACGCTTGCAATTGCTCTAGGCGCATGAAAGGAGAAAAATGTAGTGAAGATCACAGCAATCGCTAGAAGTGACCTTAACGGATTTGTCCCTCTCGTTCGGTAGAGATTGATACAGCTAATCGGCTCAATCGCCCCTGCTAAACAAAAAGCCCTGCGCGGGCAGGGCTAGGAAAAAGGCTTCAATTAGATCCCCGACTTTTTCAAAAAGTCGGGGATCTAGGGTAATTAACGGAAGTTACCAGGATTCAGCCGTCTAGGAGCAGACGGAGTTGCTGCGCCACTGCGAAGCAGTTCCCCTGTGCCACCATCACGTCGATCGAGGAACGGACGCAGGTTAATGCTATCAGCACCGCGAGTGGATCGTTGGGTATTCGCCAACCCGCCGATCGCGCGTCCAATTTGATCGAGAATGCCGTTGCCACCGCCACCCGTATAGGTATTTACACCCTGAGTCTGCTGACCGCTATCAGCGATCGTCAGGTTTTGAAACACACGATCACGAGTGGATGTAGGGTCTTGACCATTCGGCACTGTCAGCACTATGCGGCAGCTTGAAATCTTCTCAGTCGTGACGCAGACAGTGTTATAGCCATTCTCGACACCCGTCTTCATTTCTAGCAGCCCATCGGGGCGGTAGGACTCTAAGCGGCGGCTAATTTCGGCACAGCGACGATTGGCATCCCAGCCACCACCCATGTTGCTGGGCACTGCCCAAGGATATGCTTGGGATGTTTGGCTTTCGGGACGATACATTACCGTAGGCTGACCATTGGTTGTCTCACAGGTAAAGCGTGTGCCAGCAATAGTTGTCGTTGAGCCGCTTGATGGGCTGGTTGTTGCACCGGGACGCTGTGGTTCTGTGTCAACAATGACATCACCCGAATTAGTTGGTGTCGTTGTACTTTGAGCAATCTGGAGCGTCTGTGCAGATGGAACGAAGGTGGGTGCCGCGATCGCAGCACTGCTTCCTAACAGCAACAAAGTAGCTAGCGAGGCTCCAACACCGCTAGAACGCAAAATCGATCGCCTCAAACCGTTTCCTAACCCCTGTGACAACATAGCAAAGACCTCAAAAATACAGTGGTGACTAAAGCGACGACAAAGAAAGCAAAAAACTAATCAAGCGGCTACTGGTGGCAATAGTGAAACCTCAGCGTCAAAGCATAATGGGCAACGTTTGACACATACCAGAGGGGGCAGGCAGCTTTGTAACTTAGGCACAGCTACTACTGTCTCGAACGACTCACACACATCACTTAAAGTTCCTGCAATCAGGAAGGTTGAACGCTTAATCAACATTTCTTTGTATAAGCGAGGTAAAAAGGTTTGTTCGTTAGTTAAGTAGCTAGGCGTAATGATTGATAAGACGCATTGAGCGAAGTCGAAATGCTCTCAGTCCTATGGGTCTGCGGGTTGAGCGCAGTCGAAACCCGGTCTCTAAGCGGTGCTTAATTTAGCCCTTCTACTTATTAGAATTTAGCCTACGTGGGTTTTAACGCTGAAGACTTATACTGATTAGTACTAGAGAGATACCCCTGTACTTAGCGCGATCGCCTGTATAGATGGTTAGTTAAAATCCTTGGTGAAGGTCTACGCCTTGTGCCACTGTCTCATCTTTGCCTCATCGACACAGGTAGCTGACTCAGATACTGAGTTTCTTTCACAAAACTTTATTTTCAAACGTCAGGTATCGTATACTACGCCTTGGTTGATTAAAAGGAGCAGAACTGTAAATGTCGGAGGCAGTGAAGCCCCTGACGGTGCCTAAGGAGTTGCTGGGTCCCCCTGGCGATTTCAATCCAACCCTGCTGATGTTTTCAATATCAGTAGCGCTGGCAGCGGTATCTACTCTGGGTTACTTTTGTTGGCATTGGTCTCACTGGTGCAGTTTCTTGCTCAATTTTGTGGCAATGCACATGGTTGGCACAGTCATTCATGATGCTTGCCATAACGTTGCACACCGAAACAAAACACTCAACGCTGTCTTGGGTCACGTCAGCGCGCTGATGCTCTGCTTTTCGTTTCCAGTGTTTACACGGGTACATATGAAGCATCACGCCCATGTGAATGATCCTCATAACGATCCGGATCATGTCGTGTCTACGGCTGGACCGTTGTGGATTATTAACGCCCGCTTTATGTACCACGAGTTTTATTTCTTCCAGCGCAAGCTATGGCGGAAGTATGAACTGTGGGAGTGGCTTGTGGCTCGGTTAATTTTAGGGACGATCGTTTGGTCGTCGTTCCGTTTTGGCTTTACAGACTACGTGTTTAACTACTGGTTTGTGCCGCTTGCTCTGGTAGGGCTGGCTTTAGGGCTGTTCTTTGACTACTTGCCGCATCGTCCGTTTAATGAGCGCGATCGCTGGAAAAACGCAAGGGTCTACCCAAATAGAGTGCTTAACCTGCTGATCATGGGGCAGAACTACCACCTAGTCCACCACCTTTGGCCCTCTGTTCCCTGGTACAACTATCAGACTGCCTACTTTGCCACGAAGCCACTGCTCGATGCAAAAGGTTCGTACCAATCGCTGGGCATCTGCCAAACGCCGAAGGACTTTTTTGGGTTTCTTTACGACCTTGCTGTGGGTATCCGCTTCCATAAACCGCAGCCGCCTGTAGTAAGTTTGCCGAACGAAAATACTGTCCTTTTACAGACCGTGCAAGCGGAAGCAGAGGCTGCCTCTAATCTGTAGAAGCGCTATCAGAAATTTCAAACCTTTATCGCCATCGGTCTATAGACTAGTTACTTCTGTAGACCAATGGTGCTTGTGCTCCAAGATCTATCCAGATAGAGAGACCTTCGACCCGACGTTTCCTCAATAATAGACGCATAACAAGAACTCTAAATCTTGAGTTAATTTGAGGAAAAAACTATGGTTGGAAGTCTCTTAACCGTGTTGGCTACAGCACTCAGTCTGCTTGTAGTTGATCTAGCTGTCCCTGGCGTTGATTTGGCTACATTTCCAGCAGCGTTGATTGCAGCCGTTTCAATCGGGCTAGTGAACGCGTTTGTGAAGCCTGTTCTATCCACCCTGTCCTTGCCGCTTACCTTCGTCACGCTAGGCACTTTCTCTCTGGTAGTAAACGGTCTTTGCTTCTGGCTGGCATCAGTGCTGGTACCTGGCTTTAGAGTCGATGGGTTGCTTGCATTCATTCTTGGTCCAGTTGTGCTGTCTCTAGCTAGCACATTCTTAAATCGCTACTTTGCTGAACGTAATGTTGGCGTACTGCCAGAAGCAAAGCCTGAGGTTTAGTCCCTGAAGACGTTTAGTGCTTGCGATCAAGAGTCCTAAAGCGCGTTGTTCAAATCCGGAGTCAGCAAAAAAGGGGCATCATGATTAACTGTGCTGTCCCTTTTTATCGATCGCTTGAAAGCATTCAGCAGCAAGCAGCCGTACAATTTTTGGACTGATCTACAGAGTCGATTTTGCGATCAAGTTAGCCTGAGCGATCGTCCAATCGGGACGTAAACTTCTGGCATGACGCAGATACGGATGGTAGATCTCTAGGTCTGGGTTGGGCGTATTGAAATGGATTAAGAAGCGGATACAACGCTGCATACTGCCTTCAACGTGCATTTGTTGCACATCTAGCAAGGGAACATTTGACCAATGGGGGCGTTCGCGAGCGATCGAAGCTGGAAAGGTGGCATCTAGATCGCGGGTAGCCGAAAAAGTAGCACTCACAATTTCATTGGGATCGAGTTGATTGTGGCTCTCCAACTCGTCCAGCAGTTCATGCACCGCTTCTCGAATCGCC
>DATNQS010000446.1:0-2090 GCA_036703925.1 Candidatus Sericytochromatia bacterium | reverse complement strand
TAGTGTCCGCCCTTCCATGCTGTCTCGCTTTTCTCTAAGCGACTCATTTTCTGCTAGCAGCATTTGCAGTTCGCGATCGGCTTCCCAAAACACTTTCACTCCAACTTCGCGCTGTCCGTCGAGCTTGGCAAACAGCTTCTCCAAGCCCTGGCTGTAAGGTGCGGTTAGCTGCTGCGTCACGGTTGCCCAATCGTCAATCACTAACCCAAATTGAAGCGGCAAGAGCGTCCGATAACCAACTTCCATGGCTTGTTCCAGCACTTTTTCATGCCCTAACAAATTGCGTCGGCTTGCCAGGTAGCGTTCTTGTTGCGCTTCTGAATATAAAAAGGTGAAATCATCCACAACCTGCGTCTGCACAGGTTGCTTATCTAGACCTTCGAGCTGCAAATTCTGTGGACCGGGAGTAGGAAAAATGCCGTAAAGATAGAGTCTGGTCATAAGGGGGAGGTATACGAGGCAGTGAGGAGCCAGATGGCGCGATCGTCGTACGTGCGATCAACCGTTCATCTCTATAGTTCCCTTTCCAACCATGTCCCCTAACGCCTGCGCTCTAAATTGGTTTTGCCGTCAAGACTAATTGCAATTTTGCATGAATCAGGTCAATGTTTGCCAATCCCAGATCAACATTACCTTGCAGAACAACGCCTGTGTTCAGGAGGCGATCGAGGAGTTCCAAAATGGTTGGGTGGGCGGTGCTTTCACCAGGATAGTAGCCACCTGCCTTTGGTAAAAGAGTGCCAACTTCACCCAGATCAATGTTCAGAGCAGCAGGATCAATCTCAAAAATGCCGCAAATTTCGATGACTTGCTCTTCTAGTTTGCGGAGGCTTTCGGCAGCACGTTCGAGGTCTTCATCACTTAAGTTGCCTGTTTCCATGCGCCGGATGACCTGTGCTTCCATCAGTTGGCGCACCAGTTCCACGACGGTGAGCAGCAGAGGAGCCAAGCCAGCATCCTTACTAGCTTTAGGCGAAGTAGCAATTGCCTGAATCGGAAGATCAGAAGCGGTCACGCAGTTTCCAAATATAGTTGCCTGCTTCTATCTTGCTTGATTTTGCGATCGACAACCAAAAAACCGGGGTTCTAAGCTCGTCGATTGCGTTTAGACAACCACTTGGTACGAAAGAATCCCGGCAACATATAGATCTGATGGAGTTAGTCTTGGGCTGCTGGTACTGTCTGGCTGGCAGGCGCTAGGCGGAGCGATCGTAATTCGGTTTCCAGGCTCTCCACTCGTTGCATCAATTGCTGGTTTGCCTCAATCAAATTTTGAGATTGGGCACTAAAGTGGGGATTATTCTCCCACCAGTTGATGCCCATTTCCCTTGCTTTATCGACCGAGGCAATCAGCAGCCGAATGCGAATGGTCAGCAGCTCTGTTGTGGCAACGGAAACGGAGATATCGCCAGCAATGACAATACCTTTATCTAACACTCGTTCCAGCACATCTGCCAGCGTTGAGCCTGAGGTCGAGGTTGAAATCGATCGTGCTGAGTCTTTGGTAGACGATGGTGTGTTGGGATAGCTTCTTGTCGGTATAGCAGCAGTCATAGCTTAAGCCTCTGAAGGAAGATAGAGTCGATCGCGTAGCAGGACGCTACCCTTTTCTGCAAGCAAGCGTAAAACATCCACTGTACGGAAGCGATCCAGCGCTAAGGCTTGCTCAATTTGAGACAGCCGTGCCCCATTGACTTGCTTGAGATAAGCAAGAATTTCCTGCTCATAGGGAATGACGTCTTCTATTGCGGGAACGGTCGCTTCGATGGCTGCTTCTGGACTGGGTGCTTCTGGAATAGGTGCTACTGACTCAGATGTTGTTGCCAGGCTCGGCACTTCATCTAGGCTTTCTGCTAGCGCTTCTGTTGCAATTAAGATCGGCGTGGCTGTGTCAGCCAGCAGCGCTTCTGCTGCTAGCGCTTCCAGGTCTTCTGCAATAGCGGCGGCTTGAGTGATCGCCACATCAGATGAGCCGATAGCCAGATCGTAAGGTGAAGCACTCTGCTCTGTTTCACTCAGTTCTGTTTCAACTAGGCTCATGTTGATCGTTTCATTCAGCAGTTCCCACAGAATTTGGGTTGCTTCCTTTA
>DATNQS010000445.1:0-3290 GCA_036703925.1 Candidatus Sericytochromatia bacterium | reverse complement strand
CGAACCACTCTAAATCCTGGTCGTAACCGTCTACCACACTAATGAGTTGCTGAAACCAATGCCGTCGTCTAGCGGCGCTCACCTCTGGATGCGCCGGACTGCGAAACGATCGCCGACCAGAGCCAATCTGATAAGGCAGTTGGGTGAGCAGTTGCCATGCAGCTTCTACAACTGGCGCAAAGCTAGGAAAAATGATGCTGAAGAGTTGCAGCCGATCGTTCGGTGCCAGCGCCTCAAGTTGATTCAGCGATCGCTCGTGCACTTCATAGGACTCAACCGTATCTATCCGCTGACCCGCAGCGCTATAGCCAAAAATGCCATACCCAACGCCTTGCAATGGTTCAGGCAGACTGCCCATGCGTTGAATGCGTTGCGATCGCCAGGCGGTAACATGAACAGTACGTAATTGAGCCTGAGCAACTTCGCGGTTCAGCATTGTTCCATCCTTCAACGATCAGCTTTTGCTAGATTACCCACCTACCAATGGCACTAACCGTAGAAACAATAGTTCTGAATGCGGCTGTAAGGTGACAACCTCGTCTAGCTTTTCCTGCTGCTGCTCGTCTACAAACACAAAATAGAACCCATCAATAAACGCCTGTAAAGCAGTTTCGACTGCCTGTTCCAGATCAACAACCTGCTCAAGATCGCTACCGCCAGACTCCACTTTTCCTTGTTCCACACCCAGGCTAATTTGGGCAGGACTAAGCACCTGTAGCAAGCGTCGTTGACGTTGGCGATCGGTAAAACCTGCAACCTCTGCCAGCACAATCTGAGTCAGCAACGCTCGTAGGGTCAACGGAGTGTGCTCTACTTGCTCTGGTAAACGCAGCTCCCAGTTGGCAAAAAGGGGTTGCGTTTTACCCATCACTTTTCCAGAAACAGTGAGTGTAGAAGCCATAGCGCTGATTGATGTAGTCGAATGGTGGACTGCCCAGGCTCCATTGCTCTGTTTACAAAGACGCTGCCTGACAAGAAGCATTGAATTTAGTTCAATTGTACTATAAAAAGGCGCTCGCTCAGAAACCAATCCTTTTCTGCAAGCTTAGGCAATCATGCGTTAGGCAACAATGTGGGATGCTTAGTCACACCAATTTTAAGCGCCGTCAGCCAGCAACGCTATTGGAAGGCGTACTAGTTGTGCTTGGAGCGGCTATAGCGGCGCTCAAGCGATACAGTTATCCTCCTCGCTGTACCAGCTATGCTATGGCACACTTCAGGTTAGAGGAGGATACGGATGCTATTAACGACTGTCCTATAAGTCATGCGTCCTTCAGGGCATTACCTTTGTGCAATAAGCTCACTCGGTAAGTTTCCTTCAGGGTTTCACATTTGATTAAGGTTAAGCCCCAGTGCAATCAAGCTTACTAACCCAATCAAGCCGAGCGATCGGCGGAAGTAGTTAACCCCCCCAAAAAGTTCCTGCCATGCCCAGGTGAACAAAGCACCGAATGCTACTAAAGCTAAAGCTGTATGGGGTTTGCCATTTGGAAGTATGTATTGAAGTAAGATCCCTGCTAACCCAACTAGAAGCGGTAAATTGGGTGCCTGAGCCAGCACAATGTTACCTTCACTGTCGCGAAACGTGCGATCGAACAATGTGGCTTCCTTGGTCTCGAGTGTCTTTTGATCGGGATTCAATTGAGATGACATTTATACCTGTTTGAAAAACTACTAAGCCCTAATGCTAAAGCTGTAATGGACGGCAGCGTCTATACCGTACGTTAGATTCGATCGCTTGTCCTGGTGGTGGTAATGGTGTCTAGGTAGCAATCGAGCTTGCTGAGGGATGATGTGCCAGAGAGTCTTCTCGCTCCATGAGTTGATAGCCCGCATCGGCTGGCGAAACCACTGAAATAAAAACCAGTGGTACATCACCGCTGTTGTAAACTCCGTGAATGCAGCCAACAGGAGCGATTACCACATGACCCGCTGCAATCGGCTTTGTAGTGCCAGCTTGATCCAAACAATAATCTCCCTGACCAGCCAAAATAGTCCAGGTATCTTGCCCCTGCGGATGCAGATGGGCAGCAACCTTTTGCCCTGGTTTAATGTACCAGGCAACAACAACTGCATCTTTCGATTCGGTGATCACGGAACGAATAGGCTCGCCATCGATCGGCTGCAAAAAATCAGCACTGTTGAAAATTCTAGCCATATTGATCCTGGTCTTGATTGAATTGAAAAGAGGCTGCACTAACGAAAGACAGGCTGCTTTGGAGCCGTCCTAAAACAATGGTTTTACTGGCTATACGTCGTCTTTTTGTAGCGTAGCCGTTCGGAAAGCGAAAGGTTGATTGCTGTGATACATACGTTAGATGGAAGTTAGACCAATTCAAAAAGTGCTGGCTACAGATGCCTCCGATTGCTCTCCTTCAATCCCGCTTAGGTAGGGGAAAGCCTTAGGCAGAGCGCATTTCTAAATAAAAGATTAGATGAACAGGGATAGTAGAGCGCTCAGAACACGAGCGAAAAGTAAACCGAAGGAACAACACTGTTTTCTTCTGAGGAGCCTAAAGTGGGAGCAAAGTTTGCATGAGTCTGCGCTTGATGGGTTTTTCAGCCCGTCAAGTTCCGTCGCCAGAACCGAAAGTATGGTCTATCAGTAGGGCGATGCCATCAGCAAGGGATGTGGTCAAGCTAAAGAAGCTGGATCACAAGCGGTCATATTCGATTGAGCCGAGTTTTTGCCGATGCAGGACTTTGATTATTCACTAGATTTTCAGGCGATCAACTTTCGCCAACAGCCAGAACTGTACCAGATCGGTCGGGGCGAACAGGGTGTTTTGCTGGTTGAACCCTACAAGAGCGAGATCTTGCCCTACTGGAAGTTCAAAACCCCAGACATTGCTCGTCAGTCTGCTGACAAAATCTATAGCCTGTTTGCTTACTACAAAACGGCAGACGATTTTGTGGGCATGGATATGGCACGCAAGTTTTTGCAGATGGGGTATACCCGCTCTCGCCGTTATGCCAATCATAAGTCAGGGCGTAAATATGCAGCCGGTACTAAGACGGTGCTGCCCCGTGAAGCAGATCCGCTCAAAGCTCAAGCGGCCAGGATCTTCTATGAAAAGTGGCAACTGGCTAAGACCGATCCAGCGTATGTGCGCTTCGCTGCACAGCACCGCGACCAGTACGAACGCCCTGCATCATCTGCTGCCAAAAGTTCACGTTCGTCACAGGGAGTAGGGGCATGAAATTCTCAGCTTTGAAAGGCATTTTTGCTCAGGAACAAACCAGCCAAGGGCTACTGGTGGTCGGTTTGGATGCTGAAGGGCGACAAGTGG
>DATNQS010000444.1:0-10035 GCA_036703925.1 Candidatus Sericytochromatia bacterium | reverse complement strand
GCAGTAGACTGCTTCCAGCCAGGAACCGTTTTGTAAATCGGCTGACAGCGAGCAAACTTGCGCGAGTTACTAGGAAAATCGTGGCAAGTTTCGCCATCAACCTCATAAGCCGTGCAAATATTGATCTCCTCTAGCTCATCCAGCACATCCAGTTTGGTAATTGCCAAACAGTCCAGCCCATTAATGCGGACAGCATAGCGACCAATCACCGCATCAAACCAGCCGCAGCGACGTTTCCGTCCTGTAGTGGTGCCGAACTCTGCGCCACGATCGCACAGCAACTCTCCCATTGTGCCATGAAGCTCAGTGGGAAAGGGTCCCTCGCCGACACGGGTAGTATAAGCCTTTGCGACCCCAATCACCCGATCAATCATGGTTGGGCCTACGCCTGTACCGATACAAGCGCCACCAGCAACCGGGTTGGAGGAGGTAACGTAGGGATAAGTGCCGTGATCTAAATCCAGCAAGGTGCCCTGTGCCCCTTCAAATAAGATGTTGCGCTTGCGCTGGATAGCATCATAAATCCGCAGAGAACAATCCACAACGTGTGGACGCAGGCGATCAGCGTATTGCACATACTCAGCAATGACGGCATCAGCATCTAGCGGCGGCAAAGCGTAGAGCTTTTCTAAAATGACATTCTTGTACTCCACCGTCCAACGCAGCTTTTTCCGCAACGAGTCGGAGTCCATCAGATCAATGACCCGGATACCAGTACGCTCAGACTTATCAGCGTAGGTAGGACCAATGCCGCGCCCTGTCGTGCCAATTTTGTGTTCGCCCCGCCGCTCTTCTGATGCCTGGTCAATTAGCCGATGGTAGGGCATCGTGACGTGAGCGGTTTCCGAAATCAGCAAATTGCGGGTCGAGACGTTGAGCAACTCTAGCTGATCTAGCTCACCAATTAAGACTTTGGGATCGATCACAGTGCCAGAGCCAATGATGCATTCCGTATCAGGATAAAGAATGCCTGATGGGATGAGATGGAGCTTAAAGATCTGCTCATCCACCACCACAGTATGCCCCGCGTTCACTCCACCCTGGTAGCGAACAACAACATCTGCCGATTTACTCAGCAGATCGGTGATTTTTCCTTTTCCTTCATCGCCCCACTGGGCACCGATGACAATGACGTTAGCCAAGAGTTTTGATCAGCGCTAAAGTTTGCACAAACGTTGATTATCACCAGAAAGAGACACTCGTGTCAACGTTTCAGCATCAAAAAGTCGCCGAACAAAATAGATGGCTGCACTACTTAGCGGTGAGCGTCTTTCAGCCTGACACTACTTGAAGACGACCTTACGCCTTCAGCAGATTCGTTAGGATATCACAAATGATCGACTATTGCGCCTATTGCTGTTCGCAGCTTGAAAGTGTTTTTGGACTGAAACCCCTTATTTTTACCCTGAAGAGGTTCTTGTGGCTTTATACGCTGAGTTACACCGTCACCTTGGAGGATCAGTTGTACCCCGCGTTCTGTGGCGCTATCTGCAACGGAATGATTCTGAGCTGGCGCAACGCTTTCCGCTTTACCCTGAGTTTGAGGATTTTTACACCCGTCCCCGTAGCACTCTAGACGAATATCTGGAGTTGCATACCCTGGTGGAATCTGTGCAAACGGCAGAGGCTCTCCCTTACTTTATCTATCGCTTGATGCGGGGTGCCTATATTTTTGAGAATTTGGCTTACCTTGAGTTGCGCTATACACCTTACTTACGCACGCCTGATCATCTCACACAAGCACAACGCATTGACCTGATGGCAGAGATTGTGTCGATCGTGGGCAAAGCGAGTCGGCTCAACGAATACCCGATCGTTACCAGCCAAATTTTGTGTATGCATACGCGGCTGCCCTATGAAGTCAACCGGGGGATCGTCGATCTGGCAGCCCAATCACCTGATTACGTCTGCGCGATCGACATAGCTGGCGGCGATAACCATTACGGTGAGCGTCTGGATGAGTTTGTTGAACTGTACGCCTATGCGCGATCGCTGGGGCTCAGTACCACGGGGCACCTCTACGAAACGAGAGACGGTTGTTATCCTGAACTACTGCCCTACCTGATGCGGATTGGGCATGGCATTCAGATTCCCTTGCACTATCCGCACTTACTGAGAGAGGTTGCCGAACGCGGACAATGCTTAGAGGTCTGCCCAACAACCTATCTGCAAACTGGAACCTTAGAAGACATTTCGCAACTAAAGCTAGTGTTCGATCGCTGCTTTGATGCCGGTGTTGACATTGCTATCTGCACCGACAACGCAGGTTTACACGACGTTCGCCTACCGTTTGAATATGAAAACCTGCTGACTCACGACATCATCGGCTTTGAGCAATTACAAGCGTGTCAGGATGCAGCCTTCCGTCATGCGTTTGCATGGCCTTATAGCCAGCGCCCTGCATCGCTTTTAAACGGACTGCTTAAGATTGAGCCAGACAGAGAAGATGCTGCTTACGAGATCGCTCAGCGCTAACCAATAAAAAGACCTGTGAAGACTCGTCTAAAAGCAACTTCACAGGTCTTTTAAATATTTCTTACTTAACTTACGAGCCTCGGCTCAAGAAAAGCTCGATCTGCTTAAATTCTTGCTCCAGACGATCGCGCATTTTTTGGGGCACAGGGCGGTTTGGGTAGGAGCTATAGTGACCCGCCAAAGAGTTTAGCGCTGTCCGCATCGTCGTATAGGAAGTCAGCTTTGCCACTGAATTATCACGTCTGTAACGAGCAGTAAAGTCGTTGATCAACTGACGTGCTTCCGTTTGAGCCGCACTGCGATCGGGCGAATCGTCGGGTAACTGAATCGATTCCCTCAGAGTGGTAACAACGGCTGATGTGTCCTGCCGATAATCTCCAGTAAGGGCAGTCGCTGCACTCGCAGTTTGGGTAAACCCAACCAGACTGATAAAAATAACCAAAATAACGGAAAGAAAGCGCTTCATAAGCATTCGCAAAAAGGGTTAAATAACGGTTTAGCCTTCTGTGATGTATCAGATAGCCTCTATCCTACCGCGATCAGGAATGGGGATCATGCACCCTATAGCAGAGGTTAATCAGCCTTAGGAAACCAACCTCACCTTAGCCGAAGCGACCACTGACATACTCTTGAGTGGCTTGATGCTTGGGTGCCTGAAAAATCGCTTCGGTGCGTTCATACTCAACGATGTAGCCCGTCCGCTGACCCTTCTCATTTGCTTCGACGTTGTAAAACGCTGTGAAATCAGAGGCTCGCGATGCCTGCTGCATATTGTGAGTCACAATAACGATCGTATAACGCTCTTTCAGCTCTTGCAGCAAGTCTTCAACTTTAAGCGTTGAGATTGGATCAAGCGCTGAACAAGGTTCATCCATCAAAATGACATCGGGCTGCACAGCGATTGCCCGTGCGATACACAGACGCTGCTGTTGTCCACCAGAGAGATCAGTGCCCATCGCTTTAAGCTTGTCTTTGACGTCATCCCATAAAGCGGCTTGCTTGAGGGAGCGTTCCACCAGTTCGTCCATATCACCTTTGTAGCCAACTAACCGAGGACCAAACGCAATGTTTTCGTAGATTGACTTTGGGAAAGGATTTGGTTTCTGGAACACCATGCCGATCTGACGACGCACTTCTACAGGGTCAATATCAGCAGCGTAAAGATCCTGCTCCTTATAAAAGATCTTGCCATCCAGATGAAATGACTTAATGAGATCGTTAAGTCGGTTAAAGCAGCGAATCACCGTACTTTTGCCACAGCCCGACGGACCAATAAACGCAGTGATCTTATTCTTGGGAATCTCGATCGAGACATTTTTTACGGCTAGAAAATCACCGTAGTAGATGTTTAGATCTTGAGTCCGGAAAACGGTTTCAGTCTGGCGGGCTGTTTGGAGGTTGGTGCTCATAGATTTGGGTTGAGTAAGTTGTTACCGTTTATGCAGAAAAATGAATACGAATGGCAGGAATATCGAGAGGCTGCCATCCTCCCATCAGCAAAGCCTTCAGTGACCTGACTCATTCCAGCGACTATTTACGCTTTTTAGTGACCCATCGTGCCAAAATACTCGTTAGCAAAACCATTGCCACAAGGACGAGCGAACCTGCCCAAGCAAGCTCCTGCTGGTTTTTATACGGAACAATAGCGAAGTTAAAGACTAATACAGCCAACGATGCCGTCGGTTCCCAAACGCCTCTAGCCCAGTATTGGTTAAATAGGGCAGTAAAAATAAGCGGTGCTGTTTCACCAGCCGCACGGGCGATCGCCAGCATCACCCCCGTCACAATGGCTGGAATTGCTGCCGGAAGCACAATCCTGACCACCGTTTGAAACTGAGTTGCACCCAGCCCCACGGATGCCTGCCGATAGTCTCTCGGTACGGCTTCTAATGCTTCCGCTGCGGTACGAACGATCGTCGGCAGCATCAGTACCGCCAGTGCAACCCCCCCTGCAAAGGCTGAAAACGTGCCTGTCTTTAGAACAACGATCGCATAAGCAAATACACCAATGACAATTGAGGGGACACCACTCAGTACGTTGGTAAAGAAATCAACCGTATTCGCCAACTTGGTATCTCTAGCAAATTCTGATAGAAAAATTGCTGCTGCGACACCAAACGGAATGCTGAGGGCTGACGCAATACCGACCATTAGTAAGGTGCCAACAACAGCATTACCAAAGCCACCTCCTTTGACAAGGGGTGGCGGTGGGAGCTGCGTAAATAAATCGAAACTTAGACGGCTAGCACCCTGGATGAACACATAAATCAAGATGGCAAAGAGCGGGATCAGCGCCATCAATGTAAAAACGAGCGCCACACCCGTCATCACCGAGGAAAACAATGTTCGCGGTGACATTGAAGAACGCTTCATGCTCCTTCCCGCCGACGGAGCAACAGCGATTTCCTGACTAGCCATCTAAGTGCCTTCCTAACTTCATACTACCTAATTCACTACAACCTTGTAGACGGTTCAAGCCAAACGACGAAACGGTTTAACTACAGCCCGTTTCCAGCCTTAAAGATTCAATCTAAAGTGGCGAACAATGACCTCAGCCAGCACATTTACGAGCAGCGTCAAGCCGAATAAAATCAAGGCTGCATACATTAGAGAAGAAATCTGCAACCCGCCTGCCTCCGCAAACTGATTTGCTAACAGCGATGAGACCGTTGAGCCAGAATCTAAGATAGAGCCAGTGACCCGATTGCTATTGCCAATCACCATCGTGACTGCCATCGTTTCACCCATTGCTCGCCCAAGTGCCAGCATGATGCCGCCAATAATTCCAGAAATCGCAGCTGGCAGCACCACTTGAAAGATTGTCTCCCAACGAGTGGCACCCAGACCATAGGCAGCCTGACGCAATTCAGGAGGCACAGAGATGAGAGCGTCTCGCGAAATAGCGGCAATAATCGGCAGAATCATGATTGCCAGGATAATGCCAGCCACATAAAGCCCCGGACCCGCCGGAGGCGTTTTAAAGAGAGGGATAAAACCAAAGTTTCGGTTTAGCCAGAGTCCGATCGGATTCAGGATTGGGATCAGCACGAAAATGCCCCACAGCCCATAAACAACGCTAGGAATAGCGGCGAGAAGCTCAACCAAAAACACGATCGGCTGCTGAATGCGCGGGGGCAAAAAGTCTTCACTCAGAAACAGTGCCACTCCAACGCCAACTGGCACAGCTAGAGCAAGCGCAATGAGCGAAGTAACAAGGGTTCCGTAGACTTGAGGCCATGCCCCATAAATATTGGCAACCGGGTCCCAGCGAGACTCGACAATAAATCTAGCGCCAAATTGCTGAATGGCTGGGAGCGCATCATGGCCAACCTGAATGGCGATCGTAAAGAGAATAATAGCAATGCTAACCGCAAAAGCGCCCGTCACCCAATAGAAGCCTGTGTCCAGCGAGCGCGAGGCTCCAGAACGCTTCCAGTTCATGGGTGATGAGGGGTCGATCGGGGAAGAAGACATAGTGATCGATAGATAGGGCGTGGGAACAAGAAAGCAACGCTCTAAGGAAGCAGCCTTAACTGGTAAAGCAGTGACAGTCATCAGCATTGATGCTTTACGCATCGTTGTTGTGGCTGCCACCGCCGCAAGCGTGACTATAGCTACGTGCAAATCACGTCAGAATGCTACTTAGCTGCAACCTTAACATTATCAAGAGCAGCAGTCGCCTTGCTTGAAACCTCTGGCGGAATCGGCAGATAGCCCAGCTCAGAAGCATACTTAGCGCCTTCGTCACTGTATGCCCACTTGATAAAGTTCTTGAGCGCATCAGCCTTTGCAGGGTCACTATATTGGCCATAAAGCAACAGCCAGGTCAACCCTACGATCGGATAAGCGTCCTTAGCTGCTGGATCAGGCACTTGCAGAGAAAAATCTGCTGGCAGAGTAGCGCCTTCTAGTGACTTGGCTGCCGCTTCAGGCGTAGCCGCAACAAACGCGCCCGCTTTGTTCTGCAATTCGGCAAACTTCAGGTTGTTTTCTTTCGCGTACGCATACTCAACGTAGCCAACCGCATTCTTCGTCTGCTGAATTTGAGCCGTTACACCCTCGTTCCCCTTAGCGCCTGTGCCAACAGGCCACTCAACCGACTTGGCAGCACCCGCTTTCCAGCCGGGGCAG
The DNA here is from genome assembly GCA_036703925.1 of Candidatus Sericytochromatia bacterium. Lineage (GTDB taxonomy): Bacteria > Cyanobacteriota > Cyanobacteriia > Leptolyngbyales > Leptolyngbyaceae > Stenomitos. Next base: position 3,429 of record DATNQS010000444.1, on the reverse strand, counting down.
GCAGCTTTAAGATGACTGGTGAAGAGATAGGTTGTCCCGCTACCGTCCGAGCGGTGGGTAAACGCAATATCAGCGTCTGGAAGTTTGGCATTAGCATTGTCCTTCACAATTTTGGGGTCATTCCACTTTTTAATGGTGCCCTGAGTAATGCCACAGTAGGTTTCACGCGACAGCTTTAAGTTGTCAACGCCATCCAGATTATATGCAAAAACAACTGCGCCCCCTGTCATCGGCACTTGCAGCGGTTGACCAAGATCCTTCGGATACTGAGTCCTTTCTTTATCGTTCAAGGGAGCATCAGTCGCACCAAAGTCCACGGTTTTTGCAATGAACTGCTTGACTCCGGCACCACTGCCTACAGACTGATAGCTGATTTGAACGTTTGGGTTTGTTTTGTTGTACTCAGAGAACCAGCGCTGATAGAGAGGCGCTGGAAACGTTGCGCCTGCCCCGCTGAGGGATACCGTACCGCCACCGCCAGCACCTGAACTTGCCGCTGGAGCCGCACTACCACCTGGAGCAGGACCACCAGATGGAGGTGTGCTTGGTCCGCAGGCTGCAAGACCGACTGTGAGGGCGATCGCTGAAGCCGAGAATGCCCAACGGGCTGCTTTTAGAGAGGAGATCATAAATTCTGCAACTTAACACATCTGCCCTAACGCTACCGTGCGTCAGTAAAGAGAAGGTTAAGTAACCAAAATCACATTTACTTTTAGACAGCATCTCTTTAAAGCAATAGTCCAAGTCATTAAAACGGAGACTGGGGTTCTAACCCTCTATCTTTAGGACTCTACTTACTCTGGACTCTACTTACTCTAATGATGCCTGGCTGCTAGCGGCAGAGAACTTGGCGCATTCTTTGCATATTGGCTGGCAGATCCATCTGAATTGCCTGTTGAATAAAGACAGAGGGCACGGGAATAGTAGGCGTTGCCTGCACAGAATAGGTTAACAAGGTGCCATCACCGTAGTCTTGCAGAGTTAAATCAGCCGCAAAGTCATGGAAGCTGCCTGACTCTAGCCGAAACTGAATCTGCTGCTGTGCAGTTTCGATCACCTTTAAATAGATATCTACTTGCGCAGTCAGAAACAAAAATGCTTTACCCGCTACCTGGTACAAACGCTTACAACCGTCTTTTGCGCTTTGCTTACCAAGCCTGAAATCGTTGTGGCTGATGATTTCGCTACGGGTCAGTGCGGGGAAGTATTGCACCCAGCGGGGATAGTCTGTTAATTGCCGCCATGCGTTCGCCCGCTCCAGAGGCAAGTACATCTGAGCTGTCACTGCCCCACCCCAGGCGGAATAACTACGGGTTTTCAGCACAATCTCACCGCTGAGGAGCTGCTTGCAGCACACGTCTTTCTGTCGCTTGATCGCGACATCAGTGAAGGCAGTAGAAGTACGGGTGAGTAGGGGTACAGTAGAAGTCATTATGCCAGTCCAAAAACGCCTATATGATACGGGTTGTACGGAACTAGCATCGCTTCAACGCGATCAAAAGTAATTCAAGGTAGGAAGCGTTCCGTACTATCCGCAAGCATAGCGCCATAATTGCAAAGAAAGATTACGTGAGGCATGAAGATTCAACGAAGCCTGCAACAGGCTAGGGAAGACCTTCTGTGTCTGCCACAGACGTAAACGGGGTACTGAATGTTGCTCACACTCAATACCCCGTTGATCGAACCGCTCCGTCGCCAGATTATAAGTTGAAGAGGCGGCGCTAGGTTGCAGTACGCGCCAGCAGCACGGGGCAGTTGGCGTAAACCCGCACATAGTCTGAAAGGGAGTTGCCCAGCAAGCGATCGAGGTCAGGCAAACCTTTGGCGATCGAAGGACGACGCTCTGGGGAGCCTAGCAGTAGCAAATCGACATTTAGTTCGTCAGCCAAACGGCAGAGTTCTTTCGCCGGTTTGCCAACGCAGGAGAGGCAGCGGTAGCTAATGCCGAGCCGTTTCGCATCAGCGATAGCAGTTGCGAACACTGGGTCATGCTCGGATACAGCACCAGTAGAGCAACCAGATTTGCCTGACAGGTCTGGATCAATATGCGTCAGAATGAGTTCGCCGCCTTTGAGGTCGCGTAGCAAGAACAGCGCCAATTTAAGGCTTTGCTTCGCCGATTCCGACCGATCGAGTGCCACCATGACGCGCTTGACCTTCTTGACATAAATGTCATCTCTCACCAACAGCATGGGGCGGGACGAGAGTTGAAAGACATACTGGCTAACGGAGTTTTCCAGAATCGAGACCAGGCGCTGAAGCCCTCTGGAGCCCATAATGATTAGATCAGCGTCGATCTCGTCAGCAACTTTACAAACGACATCTTTAGGATCGCCTTCACGCAAAAGACCAGAGACGCGATTGGGATCAAGGTTAAGTGATTGGATCGCACTAGCAAGGATTTCGCCGCCTTTTTCGCGCTGCTCTTCCATTCCAGTAGACGTAATCTGGGGCGGTACAACGTGCAAAACTGTGACCGATGCAGTTCGCATCGAAGGAATATCTGCCAGCGCTTTGAGCATTTCTTCAGAGTGCCCAGTACCAGAATCAGCAAGAAGAATTTTTTCGATCATGGGTTTACCTCACGCTTTTCATAAAAACAAATTAGAGTTTCTAACCCCCAGTGCGGCAGCAATGGCAAGCCACTTGAGGTTGACAGCCGTAGCCGATGTTAGTCCTCTGCGGTAAGACTTCAATCAATACGTACGAGACCTGAATTGACTGAAGATTGCTATAGCAGAGGACAACGCTGCGCTCGCCGCTAGTACATTCTGACAACCATCACTGGCAGTCATTACTGAGAGGCTAAAGGTTAGGCAAGGGGCACGCAGAACAATAGTTGAGCCACTGCTTTCTAATCTAGGATCTTACCGTTAACCTCTAGCAAACTAGGAGTACTGTTACGCATTGTTGCACCACTTAGCATGAAGAGATGTCAAGAAAGATTAGCCGATCGCTCAGTTTTTTAGCCCTGCTATGAAGAAGGTTTTTGGGGTCTTTCCTTAATACATTCGTTGACTGGAAAGCTTTGCAGCTAATCGCTACACGGTGGAGACGTTACCTTTCTGCACTGCGCGTTATCACTTCATTAATAACTTTTAAGAGTAAAGAAAGTGATTGAGTTAATTAACGTAAACAAATGCTAGATGGATTGATATAAAATAATACAAAAGACCTGATCGCCAGAACGCTTGACTCTATGACAAATGATCAGCCGGATCAACGCCAACTCCCTCCAACAGGAGTGCTCCAAAATTCCTTGCAGGTAGCTTCAGAGCATTGGTTTGAGTATTTAGTCAGGGCGCATCCTCACCATACAGACTACGCTGGCATCGTCTGGCACGGTGCCTACCTGACGTGGATGGAAGAGGCAAGGGTAGAGTGCTTGCGCTCCATTGGTATTGAGTTTGCTGATTTAGTTGCGCTGGG
>DATNQS010000443.1:0-10659 GCA_036703925.1 Candidatus Sericytochromatia bacterium | reverse complement strand
CCGATCGCCACCAATCGCTCACAGGCTGCCAGTAGCGTCGGCAAATCGTCACCCAGCCCTGCCAGCAGATAAGTACTGACTTGCCCCCAACCAAAGACCTTAACGGCGGCAGCAAAGGCTTCGTAGTAATACGCTACAGGCACCGTTGCTTTTCCAGGCATGATTCGGGCACGCACCTGTGGATCAACGGCTTCTAAATGCATGCCCAGCGTGTCAATGCCAGCAGCCTTCAGTCGCTCAAACCAGATGAAGTCGTCCGGCGGTTCGCACTGTGCCTGTAGTGGCAAAGCAACCCGATGCTTGATCGATCGGGCGCACTCTGTTAAATAGGCTGCACCCCGATCGCTCGTGTTTGGCGTACCGCTTGTCATGACCATGTGTTTTACTCCGTCCAGTCGCACTGCGGCTTCTGCTACTTCTGCTAGCTGGGCAGGCGTTTTGCGGGCGATCGTCCGACCTGCCTCTAAGGACTGTCCGATCGCGCAAAATTGACAGGAGGTGGCTGCATCGCTGTAGCGCATACAGGTTTGCAGCACGGTGGTTGCCAGCACATCATGGCTATGTAGCAAGGCAATTTTCCAGTAAGGAATGCCATCTGCTGTAGTCAGGCTGTAAAACTTCGGCGTCTGCGGAAAGGCGATTGGTGCTACCACTTCATCACGGCAATGCAGCATGACTTCTTCTGTAGCTGCATCAAGGGTTGCCGTATAGGGCGATCGTGCTGCCGTACCTGTATAGATCGGCACCATGACCGTTCTACCTTCAACCGTAACGGCTTTGTGATCAGACGGTCCCGCGCCGCCCTTGCGTCCAGCCGCGCCAGTTTCTTCTACTAACCTCAACCCATTTGTCTGGAGGTCTGTAATTAACTGCTGTTTGTTCATTGATTAGGTAGGGAGTGAGGGGGAAAGGCTAAAGGCTAAAAAGCTGACCGCTGTAGCTTGCTTCTCCGAAGGAGTTAGCTGACTGCTAAACCACCTATGGTTCCAGCGTGAGAAATTCAGGCTGGGGAATGCTGAGAGGAGGTGTTGCCGCTGGCTGTTGGGTGCTTTCATCCTGCAAACCACTCACGACTGCCCACTGGCTCGGATTCAGCCGCAGTTGCAGTAAGTCAGGGCGTGCGTAATGACCGACGCAATCCATCATGCGCTTCCGTTTTGTGATGAGCGAAAAGTCTAAATCGGCGATCGCCATCCCCTCGCCTTCAGCAATCGGTGGGCAGAGATGTGTACCTTCTGGACTAATAATTGCTGTGTGACAGCCGCCGCTCAACACGTTTTGTAGCTTCTCATCAGAGGTGATCTGCCCCACTTGTTCTGGTGATAGCCAGCCCGTCGCGTTAACGACAAAACAGCCCGCCTCCAGTGCATGATGGCGGATCGTCACCTCAATCTGGTCAGCAAAAATTTGACCTACCATCGAACCGGGGAACTGGGCACAGTGAATCTGCTCATGCTGCGCCATGAGCGCAAACCGAGCCAGCGGGTTGTAGTGTTCCCAACATGCCAAAGCACCCACTTTGCCCACGGCTGTATCCTGAACCGTTAAACCTGCACCGTCACCCTGCCCCCAAACCATGCGTTCATGGTACGTAGGGGTGATTTTGCGCCGCTTTAGCAGCAGTGAACCATCGGCATCAAAAATGAGTTGTGTGTTGTAGATAGAGCCGCGATCGCGCTCATTGACCCCCAAGACAACGACAATTTCGTAGGAACGGGCTGCACGGCTCACCGCATCCGTCACAGCACCCGGAATTTCGACGGCTTCTTCATACAGCCGCATATGCTCTTTGCCCATTAGCACGGGTGGCTGTACGAAGGAGAAGTAGGGGTAGTATGGCACAAACGTTTCGGGGAAAACGACCAACTGTGCGCCTTCTTTAGCAGCACTGGCGATCGCTTGCAACACCTTTTCTGTCGTCCCATCGCGGCTAAACAGCACCGGACTGATCTGTACTGCCGCCGCTCTCACTATGCGGGAATAATCCACAACGCCTCCTAACGAGTTAATCGTTCTAAGTTTTGAGTTCTAAGTTGAGCTTTCTGTCCAACTCAAAACTCAAAACCCATCACTTAAAACTTCCTAAACTGTCCATGTGTCGAGAATAAAGGCATTATCCTTACGGTGCAGCAACATCACGTCCAGCACATCTAGGGGGTTAATGGGGCGGATGCCGGGCATTAGGGAAGGCTCGCCGTGACCATACAGCGCTTGAAGCGAAAAACGGCAGGCATAAACCTTGCCGCCTTCCGTCATAAATTTGCTGAGTTGATCGTTGAAGTTCTGGTGCCCCGGAAACGCTGCGTCACCAATTTTTGGGAAGCCGCGCTGTATGCCTAGCGTCACACCAGGACCATAGAGCAAAACAGAGGTTTCAAAACCTTTCCGTAACAGGCGTAGGGCTTGTAGGAGGTTGATTAACCCGATCGACCCTTCAAAAGCAACTGTGTGGAACGTCACCAGCGCTTTTTCGCCTGGATCGGCTTTGACATCTTCAAAGACTTTCTCTTCGTAATCAACGAAGAAATCGCCAACTTGATGAGCAGGGGTTGTTACTTCTGGCATCGTTTTATCCTCCGTAAAAATTTAATAGATGGTAGCTCTATGCCAGCTAAAATTGCTAAGGCAATCAAAAAGCCAACGCTTTTTCTCGCTTAAAACCAAAATTGGCTAGATTTATTGCCTCGCAGTCTGATTCATTAAGGCTGAAAGCATTTCAACATCGACAACAAATGAGTCCTTGCTTCTTTACGATCGCAGCATGACTCTCCATCGCTTTCCCAGCCCTATAAGGTGTCAGACTTAGCGGCAGCTTAATCACTCAACTCCAGGACTGAAATGAGGGAAGGACAGCAGGATGTAAAAAAGATGTAAAAAACAGAAGTCGAAAGATCGATCATTGAAAACTCAACTATCATCACTTTTGACTTCTGACTCCTCCTTAAAACCAGTACTTTTCGACAGACAGTGTTAAGTGCCTGCTGATGTGCAGCTTAGAAGCACGCTCTAATGCTGCTTGTGTACTCTGCTACAAAGTTTCCAGGTTTAACAGTATTGGCAGGGCTGGACTGAACAACGCTCAACGCTGTCAGAAATTTGTTGGAATGACCTGTTAGTTTAAACAGGTGCAAGTAAAGTTGAAGCCCCCGATCAGTTCTTTAATCAGTAGCTGGGCATCAATAAACAAACTAATGATATTTGTGTGAGTGGAGAGAAACCCTACCTAAAGGCAAAGCCCCTAAAGCCTCTGCCTACTTGTAAGAAAGCTACTTACTGGGTATCGATTGTGAGGCGATCGACTAAAAATTAAGTCTTCTTCAGTCCTGAGGGGGCTTGAAACACCTCTGGATGAGCCTGCCAAACTTGCTGAATAAACTCTTTGAATAGCTGGTGCCCATTTGCCTTTTTCTCAGGGTCGGCTACGTCGCGATCGTCTATGTAAAGGTCAGCCAGCCACGGTAGCACTTCTACATCCAGCGCCACTCGAAACAAGGTCAGTGGTAAGAGTAAATCAGAGTCATGGCGTAAGTCATACCGTGCTGCCATCGTTGCCAGACTATTCTGCATCTGAGTTGCCTCTGACCAAAATACCAACATCAGAGGACGTACCCAACAGTTCTGGCGACTCTCGATCACCTGCACCACTTCGGCATAAAGACAACTAGCTTCGTGTTCCAGTCTAACAATCTGAGACGGTTGGAAGTAGGAAACCGCAGGAGTACCACACCCGTGACTCGAAGGAAAACCCATAGGGTAAGCGTTTAATTTCCCTTGATCTTAGACGGTCGGGTGCCTCTCTTGCCGCCGCCATAATACTGAGAGCAGCGCTATCTCTGGAGTCTCTAAGTGTACAGACTCTGTAGGCTTGGTCAAAGAATTTTGCGTTCCAGTTACTTCAGCAGTTTACAAAGTCAGCGGTTCAAACCTCTTGTCTCAGGAAAGGATGCCAAAAGCTGGTCTTGAGTGTTATAAGTAAAGTTAAGTAACGTAAGTATGGTCTCTGTGTTTTGATCCAAATTAGCAAAGCACAGCCATTCAGTATTGGCTTTAAGGTGCGTTAGAGTTTGACTAATCGCACCGTCGTCTTTAAATATGGAGTCAAGGTCGCAACTGTCATCAAGTTGCCTGACCGAGTTCAAATTGTTGTTAACCTTTTAATGAGAGGATAGAAACGTGTCTGTCGAAACCATTGAACAGCGTTCAACGGTTCGCAAGCTTGCGCCCCGTTACCGCGTATTGCTTCACAATGATGACTACAACTCAATGGAGTATGTAGTGCAGACGTTGATGACAACAGTGTCTAGTTTGACTCAGCCACAAGCAGTTGACATCATGATGGAAGCGCATACTAATGGGATGGCTTTGGTCATTACTTGCGCTCAAGAACACGCAGAGTTTTATAGTGAAACGCTTAACAGCCATGGCTTAAGCTCCACGATCGAACCAGACGAGTAAGCATTGAGACATTTTGAAGCTGACCTTACCTAAGTTGGTGCGTGCTCCGGCTCCCATCAGGATTGGGGTGTTTCTGATAGTCCTGTTGCTGTTGTGGGTGCCGATCGCGGTTCCACTGTCTCAGGTGATTGAGGATAGCAACACGGTCAGCATCGTGACGCTAGTTGTCCTCTATGCCGAGTTCCTTTTTTTAGTGCGCCTTTGGGGGCAACGGGTTTACCGTCAGCCCAATTTGTTGCGGCGTTACGGACTGGAGTTTTCTTACCGGATAGGGCTTGAAGTGCTAGCCGGTCTAGCGCTTGGTATTGCCAGCCTATTAGCTTTGTTTGCAGTACAAGGAGTTTTGGGCTGGGTAAGCTGGCAGCCTCCATCGATCGCCTTGTGGCGGTTGGTTGTAGAAGGCTTGCTGGTCTCTCTGGGTGTTGGCTTCGCCGAAGAGTTGTTCTTTCGTGGCTGGCTGCTGGATGAACTTCAGCGTGACTATCGCCCGCAGGTTGTCCTTTGGGTCAATGCGACTATTTTTGCGCTGGTACATGGGATAAGACCACAGTTTCCGGCACTGTTGCTGCTAGGGCTAACGTTGGTGCTGGCAAAGCGAGCGTGTGGTGACGTTGATGGTAGGTTGTACTCCAACGGGCAACCTGCGCTGCAACCCAGTCAGCCTGCGAACAGTTTTCGAGGACGCTTAGGTTTGCCGATGGGGTTACACGCAGGGTTAGTCTGGAGCTATTACGTTGTTAATGTTGGCAAACTGGTTAACTATGCTCCGCAAGTGCCTGAGTGGTTGACGGGCTTCGATCGCAATCCTCTTGCTGGCGCGATCGGTGTTTTGTTTCTGAGCATTCTTGCCTTTGGTATGAGTCTTTATGCTGAACGGCGAGTTAAAAAAACGTCACTGTGATTATTCGAGCGGCAATCCTCTTTGACGGCGATCGCTGGATGCCGCTACTCCTAGAAGCCATCTTGTTGATGTTATTTCTTTGATCGAAATAAACCAAACAGCCCACCATTTTTGTCAGGTTGTTTTGCTGGCTGACTTTTGGTTGCTGGCTGACTTTTGGGTAGGTTGTCATTGTGCTGTTTAGACCCCGAAGCCGGAACCTCAATGCCGAGCTTAGAGGCAAACTTAAGCGCCAACGGGTCTTCAGCATTTAGCTTCAGCGCCTGACGCAGGTAAACCTTCGCCATACTTTGCAGGTTTTGCTGTAGATAGGCAACCCCTAGCAGCGCATGGTATTCACTTTTGCCTGCCTCAATTTTGATAGCATCCCGCAGTTCCTGCTCTGCCGCCTTCCAGTTGCTCTTCTTCATGTATTCCTGTGCACGTCGATAATGCCGTTCAGAATAAGTGGGGGGAGCAACTTCTGGCGGCGGCGAAAAGATAGGAACCTTTGGCTGCGTCGGGCTAGGCACAATCCCAGTGGGCTTCTCGCGAATCAGTGTTTCGCCTACTTTAAGCTGCGAATAAACCAGATTGAGTTCACCAAGCTGCTGTGTCAGCGATTCAAACTGCTCTAATGGTTCGTATTGAGACTCAGCAAGTTGGGTAATTGCCTGCTCATAGAACACATCAACCTCGCTGATCGGCTGTTGTATGAGTTGACGTGCTAGATCGCTCTGAGGATTGAGGGAGGTATCGCGGTAGAGTTGTCGTGCTCGTAGTCGCAGGAGGGATGCATTTTCCTTGCGCCCTTTTTCTTGTTTCAACTTTTGGTAAGCAGGGTTAACTAACCGAGCAAAAAGCTGGCTGGCAAGCTCTTTGGTTGTATTGTCTTCAGGTGTATAGCGATCGGGATGCAGTAGTTTTGCGATCGCCCGGTAACGCTTGAGGACACGACGATCGTCCGCAGCCACTGAAACTCCCAAGACGGCATAGGGATCAGAGAAGTTAGTCAGCCATTTTGAGGGAAGCGCACTCTGTGACATGAACTAAGGAACCCTTCAAGTAACCTGAGGAGACTTCATACACTCTGCACAGTAAAAATACGTACAGTACGACTGCCATGAGTAAAGGCGATGCATTAACTTGAGCTACCTGTTGCCCTGGCAATGTAACTTTTATTTTACTTCTACGAGAAAGTTTTGTGTAAAGTTGCTTTTTCGAAACAACGTTACAGGAGCGAGCTACTTTCTAACAAACCGCTGAAAATCAATCTAGGATAAGGTTCCTACGGCATTGACTTGTAGCAAGCGACCGCTCATCGCCTTGAAGCTGACCAAAACTAAGGACGGGCACAAAGCAGATTCAGCAATTCTGACTAGATATTTTTTCGATCGTAAGGCTCATCACTCTACTGTACTTTGCCTTAATGGGCTGAACCGGATAGATTTGGCAGACCTTAACGCTTTTTGCTGCCTCATATTTCTGCTATCAAACGATCGCGGTGACGGTAGCGACCTACATCCGCTTCAACAAAGGCATACGATTGTACGCACAATTTTGCGGTCACCAACGCTGGAGAGTCAATATGATAGAAGTAACGGCACTAGGGCAGATGCTAATCTCTTCGCTGCTATAAAGAGACAGTCATCACACCACTGTTCTGCCATTGTAAAGTCTGAGTACGGCTATTGTGGGGTTGGGATGGTAGAGAAACTAAGAGATCGTAAAATTGCGGCTGCATTGGCCTTTGCTGGCGCTGTTTCGCCGATCGGTGCAGGGTTGCACAAGTTTTATGTGGGGCAGCCACTTTGGGGCATTTTCTATCTCTTGCTGTCTATGACCCCGCTTCCCAGGGTTGCAAGTGCGATCGAAGGCATTTGGTATTTGTCTCAAAACGCCGATGAATTTGATCTGAAATTTAATGATGGCGTTACGTCTACAGCAACCATTGTGTCGCGTGCAGATGTGGTTGACTCTGACCAAATTGGTGCAGTGGCAGACGCTGTTCGCCATCTCGATCAGCTCCGCGCCGATGGGTTGCTTTCTGAATACGAATTTGAGCAAAAGCGCCGTAAGTTGCTCGATCGCATCGCTTAGTTGTTGATTGTTAGCAAGACCACTAGCTACTTAAACGTTTCTCCTTCATCCCTCATCCTTCATCCTCAATGCCACTTCCTCACTGGCTATCAACGGCTGCTCAACCCCGTCAACCGCTGCGATCGCAGCTCTTAACCGATCCTTATTATCGCTTTCAGTCTGTGGCAGAACTGGTGCTAGCTGCCAGTTTGGGGGTCAAAATTGATGTGAATCAGGCGGGTATAGATGATTGGCTGCGATTGCCAGGAATTTCGATTCATCAGGCGCGATCGCTGGTTGAGTTGACGCAATCAGGAGTCCAATTGCACTGCATTGAAGATATAGCTGCTGTGTTGAGTCTGCCTGTCCCAAGACTAAAACCACTAGAACCAGTGCTCCAATTTTGCTATTACGATGCTGCTAGTGTCGATACCGTCAAGCCTGTGAATGCAAACACAGCAACGGTCGAAATGTTGACTAGGATTCCCGTTGTCGATACGTATTTGGCACGGGCGATTGTAGCAAACCGCGCAGTAAGCCCCTACCGCAATTTAATTCATCTTCAGCGGCGGCTTTCGCTGTCCGCAGAGGTCGTCTCAGAACTGATGCATTACCTTCGGTTTTAGCCTGAACCAAAAAATTAACGCCTGAGAGCGATCTTCAAACTGCGACGCTTTCGGCTTGCTTCAGTGCCATTTTCCTGATCCTTCATTTCTACAAGCCCAAGGCGATCAAACGGGTAAAAGCGAAGCCAGGCACGACCAATAATGTTTCGCTGCGGTAGAAAGCCCCAAACGTGAGAATCATTGCTGTTGTTGCGGTTATCGCCCATCACAAAAAACTCGCCATCCGGCACAGTCACGGGCGGTAGGGTGTAGTTGGGGGGAGCGGCTATATACGGTTCCTGAAGGGGCTGCTGGTTGACAAAAACAGTGCCATTATTAACCTGCACGGTTTGTCCAGGCTGACCAATAATGCGTTTGATAAATGCCTGGTCTTTGGTGTAGCCCTGAATTTGAAGTTGCTGTGGCGGATCAAAGACAATGATTTCGCCAAATTCTGGGGGACGAAGGCGATAGGAAAGCTTTTCGACAATGAGGCGATCGCCAACTTCCAACGTTGGCAGCATGGAATCAGAGGGGATAAAGCGTGGTTCTGCCACAAAAACCCGGATCAACAGTGCCAGAATCAGAGCAATGATGAGAATTTGAATGTTTTCCCACCAGGCTCGCCAACGCGATGGGGCAGAGGTTGCAATGACAGGAGCCTGTGGTTCGGAGGTTTTTTCAGAAGTCATAACGATGTGGCTTGAACAGCAGACATTAGACGCTAGACACTTAACAACAGCCCACCCTTACGGTTAAGGCATAGTCTCTAGCCCAGAGTCTTTAGTCTACTGTCCAGATACTCCTTATGCTCGCAAGGGCAGTGGTTAGAACGCAATAAACTTTTCCGATCGCAGTTGATCCAGCCGTGCTCCTAGAGCAAGAACAAAGGCTTGAAGCTGATCAGAGCGATCGCCCACCGCACAGATGACAATATCAAAGTCTGCCAAATCGAGCCGCAGCCCTGACAGAACGACTTCTGGGCATTGGACGATCGCCTCGCGATAGTGAAAGGTTTTCCAGCTTTGTTGCAATTGCTGCCAGTACTGCTGATAGGGCAACTGATCAGTTGTTTCTGGATTGGCTTGCACCAGCCATACAGGGTGCCGATAGCCACATTCATGCAGCCAGTCGATCTGGCTTTTTAAGGGTGCAATGCCTGAGCCTTCAGTAATGTAAAGGCGAGGGCGTTGAGGCAGTTCGCTAAGGGTCATCAGCCCATAAGGACCACGTAACGGTAGCATTTGCCCGATCGCCAAATCTTGCAGAAAGGCAGAACTCCAGCCTACGCGCGAGACACAGAGTTCAACTTCGGGGCAATGGGAGGGTGAAGAGGCGATCGAGTAAATTTTGCTAAATTTGCGCCCGTCTCGTTCAAACTTAGGCCACACGGACTGTCCTGGCAAAAACTGAAAATCATTGCGATCTAACTGCAATCGAATCGCTTTGATGGTTGGGGTTAGAGCGACTGAGTAGATAACCGTAGCAAGATAATCCGCCGTGGGCGATCGGCGTAGAACGTCTAAACTTTGCATAGTGAACCTTTGCCTGTGTGTCGCAGGCATAATGTTGTAATTGGCTTCAGGTGGGCATCCTGGCTTTAAGAAGGATGAAGGATAAGGGATGAAGGGTAAAAGTGAGAAATCAGTCTCAATTTTTTTAGCCTTCAGCCTTTAGCCCTAAGCCTTTCTTTTCACAGTTGCGGCACAGCACCGGTTTCTCACCGGATTTTCCCCAGGTCAGTTTTTCTGACCTCATCTGGGCTGATCCCCCAGACGACCTGAACTAGCTTGGGTATTGTAGCCTATGGTTATCTCAATTTAGTTAAGCCGCCATTGTTTGCTCATGAATGTCATAGTCAGTGGAAGATTATGCCCAAAACAACCAAATCAGAAAATGTTCCTGAGTCCATGAGGGCAAAATTTGAGGAGCTTATCCGCCTTACAGATCATTTCTGCAAAGAACATCTGAATGATGAATATGCTCAACTCTGTCGCTATCTAACGGCTGCTCTGTGTCGCAAACGTCCTTCACCCTTGTCCAGTGGAAAACCAAACACCTGTGCTTGCGGGATTATTCACGCGATCGGCACAGTCAATTTCTTATTTGACTCCTCCCAGACCCCTCACATGAAGGCAACAGACATTTACCAGTTGTTTGGTGTCGGTCAGAGTACAGGGCAGGGAAAATCAAAGCAGATTCGAGATTTAATGCATATGCACCAGATGGACCCAAACTGGTCGCTTCCCAGCTTAATTGATCAAAACCCAATGGCTTGGATGATTTCTGTGAATGGGTACATCATCGACGTTCGTCAGGCTCCAAAGGCAATTCAAGAAGAGGCGTTCCAAAAAGGGTTCATTCCATACTTACCAGGAGAGGACGCTGGAGAGGAGGAATAGTACATTGCTAGACTTCATCACATAAATAAAAGCGGTAGAGAATAACCATTCTCTACCGCTTTCAAACTATGAGGCTAAAAACGTTTTATTCAACTGCTTGGGGCAGTAGTTCGCGCTTTTCACCTTGCAACACTTTGACTTGACCGTCTGTATCCACATCAACGACAGCAGTATCACCATCCTTGATGCGGCTAGAGAGAATTTCCTCTGCTAGCGAATCCTCCAGCAAGCGCATAAT
>DATNQS010000442.1:0-6593 GCA_036703925.1 Candidatus Sericytochromatia bacterium | reverse complement strand
AATGGCGACAGCGGTAATGTCAACGTGACGGCTGGATCCATACTGCTGAAAGACGGTTCGCAGATCACCGCCAGCACCTTTGGCAGAGGGAATAGTGGCACCGTCACGCTGCGATCGCAAGGTGCAGTAGTCGTTGATGGTGAAGATAGCGCTGGACGATCGGGCGGCATCTACAGCCAAATCAATGACAAGGCGGTGGGCAATAGTGGCGGCATTAACATCTTTGCTGAGTCTGTCACAGTGACCAATGGTGCGCTTTTGTCTGCCAGCACGCTCGGAATTGGTGACTCCGGCAGCATTAACATTCAGGCGCAGGGCGAGGTGCGCTTTGCAGGCGTGGGTTCGGTCAATCAGTCCGCCAGTGGTGCCTTTAGCAGCGTTCAAGGCGAGGCTGTAGGTAACGGTAGCGGCGTTACCATTGTTGCTGGCAGTTTGCTCATGGAAAACGGCGCTCAACTAGATGCCAGCACGTTTGGTCAAGGGAATGCAGGCATGATCAATCTTCGGGTGTCGGGTTCTGTGACGTTAAAGGGCGATCCATCCGGCGTTCTTGCCGATCCTGGTGGCATTTACAGCTACATTGGCGAACGCGCGATCGGCAATAGCGGTGGTATTAGCATCATGGGTCGATCGTTCTCTATGCAAAGTGGGGCAGCGCTAGTCGCCAGTACGTTTGGGCAGGGGGACGGAGGTGATATTCGCTTGCAGATTGCTGACTCTGTAACATTAGACGGGCAAACGCCACAATTCTCCAGCGGTATTTTCAGCAGCGTCAGCCGTATTGCTCAGGGTGACAGCGGACAGATTAGCTTGAATGCCGCTTCGCTCACTGTCATTAAGGGAGCGGCGATCGCCACCAGTGCGCTTGGCAACGGCAAAATAGCTGGGGTCAACATCAACGTTGCAGGCGCAGTTTCCTTCGATGGTGTTGGGTTGGATGGCTTTCCCAGTGGCATTTTTAGTCGTGTGGGTCAGGGTGCGATTAAGGATGAGATCGGGGGAAATGCCATTACCGTTACTGCGCGGTCAATTTCGCTTACTAATGGCGCACAGTTTCAAACTAGCACTCTCGGTCAACAACCCGCAGGCTCCATTAGCATCAACGCGATCGAGGATGTGCGAATTGCGGGTAAGGATGCAGCGACAGGGCAATCCAGCGGCTTGTTTAGCGCGACTACCATCAACAGCAGCGGCAGTGGTGGCAATGTTAACGTGGGGGCACGATCGCTGTATCTGCAAGATAACGCTGTCATTTCTGCCCAAAGTAGAGGGAGAGGGAATGCTGGCACGATCGCCCTTAGCCTGCACGAGCGTCTGCAAGCCATTGACAGCCAGATTCTAACGACATCGGCTCGGTCGGCAGGTGGCAACATTGCGATCGCCGCCCGCATCATTGAGCTACGCGGCAATAGCGATCTGACAACCAGTGTTTTGAGCGGCACTGGCAGCGGCGGCAATATTACGCTGGGCGCACAGGCGATCGTGGCGCTTGATGATAGCGACATCCTGGCAGCGTCCCGCGACGGCAGTGGAGGCGACATCACTTTGAATACGCCTGCCTTTTTCGGCTTTCGCTATCGACCTGATGCTGCCAGTTTTAACATTGCGGCTCTAGACGGCAATGGTCGAGTGGATGTCAATGCCAGCGGTAGGCTGCGGGCAGGAAACGTGGTTGTACCCAGGGTGACATTGCAGCCAAGCCACGTGTCTTTGCCCACGGAGGTTGTCGATACCAGCAAGCTTATTGCCCAGAGCTGTATAGCTCGTAGCCTACGTCAAGGTAGCTTTATTGTCACAGGGTCAGGCGGCTTGCCAAGTTTGCCAGATGATTTGGCGACAGCACCGTTTGCAACTGATGCGGTGACGCTTGATACTTTAGCGCAAGCCAACAGAGAAACGGGGAATAGAGATGATGGAAAGCCTTCAAACACTGTACGGGGTGCGGCAGAGGCTACCATCGTTGAAGCAGATGGTCTTTATGAATTAGAAAACGGCGCGATCGTCCTGGGTCGATCGTGTAACCGCTTCTAAGACAGCACCTGTAAACTTTTGAGCCTGCTTTCCAAATGTGGAAGGTCGCTTGCATCACAAAGGAAGGTATTTGCAGAGCAATTGTCTTAGTGTTGATCTACACCAGCAAGCAACCTTACGAAAGGCTCCATACAATCGCTAGCTTGTCCTTAAACGCTCCCTATGCGATCTGCCTTTAGCCGTTGCAATGGGGCAACCGATAAAAGCGATTGATTCTCTTTGCCTCCAGGTGCATTGGGCTGTTCTTTAATTTTTAGCGATCGTTTGTGCTTCGACGGTCAACAGTGTTCGCCCCAGACCCATCCCTGGGGCTTTCTTATCTCAGAACTTTCTGAGCGAGAGTTAGACCAATTCCCTTGCTAGACGCTACACAAAAAGCAAGCTCCCTCTGCCTGTGGCTCCTCTCGTCAAAAGGGGGATTAAGGGGATTAAGCAGGGGATATAGCCAGCACTTTTTACATTGGTCTTAGCCATTGACCTCTCAGCCTTAACCTTTGATGACTAAAGCTCAAAGTTGAAACCTTTTTCTTTTAATTGACGGTACGCTGATTCGTCAAATTGGTAAAGTCGGGCAGCCCGATGGGCAACTTCGGTCTGGGTTTCATCTAATTCGATTAGTAAACCCATTTTGAGAATTTTTTTGCGGAAGTTGCGTTTATCAAGAGGCATTCCCAGCACCGTTTCGTAGAGGGTTTGCAGTTGAGAAAGGGTGAATTTTTTTGGAAGGAGTTCAAACCCGATCGGCTCATAACGAACCTTTCCTTTCAGCCGAGCGATCGCCATGGCAATGATTTCGTCATGGTCGAACGCAAGGGGTGGTAACTGAGTGATAGGAAACCATACCGCCTCGCTAGCATCCGTTGCTGCCTGAATGAAATGTTCTTGGAGATTGACCAGGGCATAGTAGGCAATGGTAACAACGCGCTCACGAGGGTCGCGATCGAGCAGACCGAAGGTATACAACTGCTCTAAGAACACGTCTTTCAGCCCAGTTTCTTCCTGTAGCTCCCGACGGGCAGCCGCATCCACTGATTCATCAATGCGGACAAAACCGCCAGGCAGTGCCCATTGATCTTGAAAAGGAGGCAAGTTGCGCCGAATGAGCATGACTTTGAGGCTGTTCGGCTCATCCAACCCAAAGACAACGCAATCGACAGCCAGGTTAGGACGGGAATATTCGTACGTGTAGGTCATGGGTTGACATCGTGTGTTTTTGACACTAAGCTTGGTGTTATAGAAACACTATCCCACAATGAAGAACGAATTTGAACTGGTAGGTGGCTCGGTTATTGGGCGAGAGCATCTGCGAGTGGGCAAGAATAACCAGGATGCGTATGGCTGGAACGTAACTGAAACTGGGGCGATCGCAGTGGTATGTGATGGGTGCGGTAGTGGGATTCATAGTGAGGTGGGCGCAAAATTGGGTGCCCGAATGATTGTGGAAACGCTGCATCGTTCTCTGAAGGATGGTCTGTGCCTGGAGCATGAGGAGTTTTGGCAAACCATTCAGCAAAAGCTATTGAATCAGTTACAACAAGTTGCGGAGCAATTGGGGGGAGAACGAGCAAAGACGGTACGGGATTATTTGTTATTTACGATCGTAGGCGTTGTCATTACACCTGCAATTACATCTGTGTTTACGTTAGGCGATGGCGTGATTGCGGTTAATGATCAAGTCATGCAGTTAGGTCCGTTCGCCAACAATGCGCCACCGTATTTAGCATATGGTTTGCTGAAGGGGAACGTTTCGGAATCCCTACCGATCAAAGCATTGCAGGTTTTACCAACTAAGCAGGTGCAATCTTTACTGCTAGGCAGTGATGGCGTGAGTGATTTGATGGAAGTGGCTAAACACCCGCTACCAGGACGATCGGACGTTGTGGATGACATAGCTCAGTTTTGGCAGGACGAGCGTTATTTTCGCAATCCTGATCAGGTGCGACGACGTTTAGCACTCATCAACCGCGAAGTCACAATACTGAATCCACAAGCCCAACAATGCTTAAAGCAGCCTGGTTTGTTGCTAGACGACACGACCCTAATTGTAATTCGCAGAAAGGAGGCATTATGTTAGGCGCGATCGCGGGTGATATCATTGGTTCCGTTTACGAGTGGGACAACATCAAGACTAAACAATTTCGGCTGTTTCGCTCAGAATCTCGGTTTACAGATGACACGGTGCTGACGGTGGCGATCGCAGATGCAATTCTGAATCAAGGTGGCTATACCGATACTCTGAAGCACTATCATCAGCGCTTTCCAGGGGCTGGCTATAGTGGCACGTTTAACGCCTGGGCTGGCTCCAGTAGCAGGGAGCCTTACAACAGTTGGGGTAACGGTTCTGCGATGCGTGTTAGTCCAGTGAGCTATGCGTTTGACAATTTGGAGCAGGTGTTACAGGAAGCTAAACGCAGTACTGCGGTGACACACGACCATCCCGAAGGCATTAAGGGAGCGCAGGCAACTGCTGCCGCCGTTTTTCTGGCACGGACAGAACAGAGCAAACCTGAAATCAAGACTTACATTGAATCAACCTTTGCTTACGATTTGAGTCAAACATTAGATGCTATTCGTCCCAGTTATCAGTTTGATGTTTCCTGCCAGGGTTCTGTTCCACAAGCCATTACAGCGTTTCTAGAATCGACTGATTCTGAGGATGCGATTCGTAATGCCATTTCTCTGGGTGGTGACAGTGACACGATCGCTTGCATTGCAGGCAGTATTGCTGAAGCGTTTTATGGGGGTGTACCAGAGGCGATCGCCCAAGAAACGATCGTTCGCCTCGATCAGCGGTTGATGGATGTTGTGGACGCATTCACCACTCGTTATCCATTTCACTAAAGTTCATTGAGTGACAGAATTATGGATGTCTATATTAATGGAAAACGGATTCGGGCTGACCCCAAGAAGGCGATCGGTAAAGGTGGCGAAGCGGATGTCTTTCAGCTTGATCAAACCACAGCCCTAAAGCTATTCAAACTACCGACGCATCCAGACTATCAAGGCTTACCACAAGAGCAGCAAACTGCCTGCGATCGTCTTCAAAGCCATCAGCAAAAGCTGCTTCAGTTTCCTCGCCATTTACCATCACGAGTGATTGCCCCCAGCGCCCTTGCAACTGATAAAGCAGGAAAAACGATTCTCGGTTACACCATGCCCTTATTGAGCGGTACTGATCCCTTATTGCGATATAGCGAACGCAGCTTTCGGCAAACAGGCATTTCCGCCCAGACCGTTGTACAAGTTTTTCAAGATTTGCATGACACGGTTTCTAAGTTGCACTTCCATCATGTCGTTATTGGTGATTTCAATGACTTAAATGTGCTGGTACGAGGGACAGAGGCTTATTGCATTGATGCGGATTCGTTTCAGTTTGAGTCCTTTCCCTGCATGATGTTTACAGCTCGTTTTGTTGACCCGTTATTATGCGAACCCAACGCCAATCAACCTTTGCTGCAACAGGCTCCAACGATCGACTCTGATTGGTATGCCTTCGCAGTGATGTTGATGCAGTGTTTATTGTTTGTTGATCCCTATGGAGGCATTTATAAACCCAAAGACCCGAATCAGAAGATTTTGCAGGCGGCACGATCGCTCCATCACATCACAGTCTTTCATCCAGAGGTGCATTATCCCAAGCCAGCCATTCCCTATCGTGTTTTGCCAGATAAATTGCTGCATTACTTTCAGCAGGTGTTTGTACACGATCGCCGGGGAGAATTTCCTCGATCGCTGCTAGATAACTTGCGCTGGACGCAGTGCTCTACATGTGGCAGAGAACACGCCCGTGACCTGTGTCCTGACTGCCAACAAACGGTTCTGATTGCCGTAAAGGCGGTAACAACAGTGCGAGGAACGGTAACTGCTACGCGATTGTTCCAAACCGAAGGGGTGATTTTGTCTGCCACTGTGGAACAGGGACAACTCCAATGGATATATCACGATTGCGGTCAGTTTCACCGCGAAGATCGTTCGAGGATTTTGAACGGCGAACTAAAGCCCAACCTGCACTGGCAAATTCAAGGCAAAACGACACTTCTGGGCTATCAAGGACAGATCATCATATTCCATCCAAACCAACCATCTCAACGAATCGCAGTCGAGGTTGGCTCACTCGCATTTGCTACTAACGAATCAACTTATTACTGGATTACCAATGGTCAACTATTACGACATAGTTCCCGCTCCCCGCTTCCCACTCCGTACTTCCCTTCTTACATCGGAGACGTTCTACCGAATCAAACCCGTTTTTGGGTGGGTTCTCGGTTTGGTTTCGGCTTTTATCAAGCTGGTAATCTCAAAGTTGCCTTTGTCTTTGATGTTGATAAGCCAGGGTTGAACGATCGCGTTCAACTTCCCACATGGCAAGGGCAACTGATCCACGCTACTTGTACCTTTAGCCAGGAGTATGGCTGGCTGTTTTTAACCACTCAGGCGCATGGACAGATTCATTACACTTGTGTCGTCATTCGCGCTGATGGGAGCATTGCCGCCAGTGTTCAGATTGCGAGTAGTACCGACCATTGGTTAGCAACCATTGGCAAGAAAGATCCTGGTTGCGC
>DATNQS010000441.1:0-4725 GCA_036703925.1 Candidatus Sericytochromatia bacterium | reverse complement strand
GGTTCAAGATGCTGCTGGCATCTTCACCAAAGCGATCGCTCAAATTCTCAGTCTTCGCCAAAGACATCAGCGCCTGAGCATAGGGGGCAGAAATTTCACTGGTAATGACGCTATCACTCACTGGTCGCCTCCTACTAACATGGCAATGCTACGATCGATTAATTGTTGCTGCACCGAGTCATTCAGCCGGGATGGCAACTCTGACTCAACACGCTGCATGGCTAGCGCTGCTACCCGTTGACGCAGCTCATTGATCACTTTTGCCTGGTCAGCGTTGAGATCCTGGGTCGCTGCTTCACGCATCCGTTGGATATCGAGTTCCGCTTTGGCAGCAATCTCGGCTTTAGCGCTAGCAGCGGCTACTTGCCCCGCTGCCCGAATTTTTTCCGCTTCCCCCTGAGCTTGTGCCAGCTTTTGCTGTTGCTGTGCTAAGGCACTCACTGCATCTTTCTTGCGTTGCTCGGCTTCTTTAATGGCGTCTTCGATCGCAATCCGGCGAGCGCTCAAGGTTTTACCCAAAAAGCCGCGCCCAAAGTAAATCAAAACACCTGCAACGATCGCCAAGTTGACCAAATTGGTTTCAAGAATGTCGAAATTGAGACCAAAGCCACCTGCTTCGGCTGTTTCAGCCGCTTCGGTGCCTAAAACGTTAGCACCAATCGCCAACTTTAAGAGAATATCCATATCGCTACGTCCAAAATGGCTGGAGTCATTAGCGTTCGGTTGTTAATCTCTAGACTTTAAGAGTGCTTGGAGATTCACAGCCAACGTCTAAAGACTGACTAAAAGTTTGTCTAAAATCTGGCGGCTCAATGACTCAACTTGCTGCTCTAAGGAACTCATTGCTTCCTGCTTTTGTTGATCAAGCTCACGCTGAACGCGCTCACGCTGAGACTGTGCTTCTTGCTGTGCAGTAGCAATTTGTTGGTCAGCAAGTGCTTGGGCTTCCGCTTGCGCCGTAGCGATCGTCTCTTGATATTGCCGACGAGTCGTTGCCAGCTCTTGTTCGTACTGCGTTGCTAAATGTTCAGCCTTTGCCAGCCGCTCACGCGCTTCGGTTTCATTCGTGCGGATATAGTCACTACGGTCTTCGATCGCCTTTGTTAAGGGCTTATAAAAGACCACATTTAGCAGGGCAACGAGAACCAGAAACTGAACCGCCATCAGTGGCAGAGTGGCATCAAAATCAAACATTGTCTTGAGTTTGGGGTTCTTGAATTGGAATGGAGCGTCTCTCGTAACTTCTCGCAACTGATATTGAGTTATTGGTAACTGGTAACTAAAGGCAAACAGAATGACTCTGTTACCAATTACCCATCACTCGAGCACTTCAAATGGTGCGTACTAGTTAACCAAATGACTTAAGCAAAAGCGCTTAAGCAAAGGGGTTAGCAAACAACAGCACAAGCGCAATCACCAAGCCATAAATGGTCAAGGATTCCATAAACGCCAGCGTTAGCAGAAGCGTACCGCGAATTTTTCCTTCTGCTTCTGGTTGACGGGCAATCCCTTCAACGGCAGAACCGGAAGCATTACCTTGACCAATACCAGGACCGATAGACGCTAAACCGATCGCCAATGCAGCAGACACAACAGACGCAGAAGCAACTAATGGATCCATGATTCTTTCCTTGAGTAATGAACAAAACTAAATGAACAATTTGCCGCTTAAATGCTCAGGTTTCACACCTGCGATCGCATCTAAGCAATCTGAACCGATCGCAATCCGCCAGCAGATCAGCAATCGAAGCTATGCATGCTCCTCATGCTCATCTCCATGACCCTCAAGTGCTTCGTGAATGTAAGCACCTGCCAGTGTGGCAAACACTAGCGCCTGAATTGCGCTGGTAAACAGACCGAGAAGCATCACGGGCAACGGCACAAACAACGGCACCAGAAGCACCAAGACCGCCACCACCAACTCATCCGCGAGAATGTTACCAAACAAACGGAAACTGAGTGAGAGCGGCTTCGTGAAATCTTCCAAAATTGCGATTGGCAGCAGTACAGGGGTTGGCTGGACATACTTTGCAAAGTAACCCAAACCCTTGCGGCTAAAGCCAGCGTAAAAATACGCTAGAGAAACCAGCAGTGCCAATGCCACGGTTGTGTTGATGTCATTGGTAGGAGCAGCCAGTTCGCCTTCGGGAAGCCGAATCAGCTTCCAGGGAACTAACGCACCCGACCAGTTAGAGACAAAAATGAATAAAAAGAGCGTACCAATAAACGGCACCCAGGGACGGTACTCTTTTTCACCAAGCTGGTCTCTAGCAATGCCACGCACAAACTCCAATGCATATTCCATCAGGTTTTGAATGCCTTTAGGGATACGCTGGACATTGCGCGTTGCCGCGATCGAAGCAATCAATAAAAGCCCAATCACGACCCAGGAAACCAGAAACACCTGTCCGTGGATTCTAAGGTTGCCAATCTGCCAGTAAAGATGGTGCCCCACCTCAAGGCTGGCAAGCGGAAAAACGTTAAGCGCCGGGAGAAAACTTAGCATTAGACTTTGAGCGGTTTTCCCAAATAGTTAAGGGGTGAAAAGTTTCAGAACCGACTGATTAGCGAGAGTCAGACGGTAGCAAGAGACGAAACATATAAACAATGAGCGCTGCTTTATAGGTAAGAAAACCTAAAAAGATTGGTAACACCTGCAATTGATCCAACCGAGTTGCTACTATGATCAACCCAATGAAGATCGCAATCTGGGATTTGCCAACCTTGCTATTCCCATTGCCTATCTGCTCAACGTTTCTAGCCAACACTTTCAAGTAAACCACACCTGTGCACGCTCCAAGTAAATAATTCAGAGCAATGTTGAGCGGGTAAAAAAAGCAGACCGTGAGGAAAATTATCCCCGTCAGCACTAGCGTCGTGAGCAGCAACTCGCGCTGGAGTTGGTAGTACTCCTGCATCGAAGCATTCGGCTCCGGTGAGCTGTCACTGGGCTGTGAAGGTGCTCCTGTTTCAGTGGTTTGCATCGTCAAAAGGATCAACTCGCTGTTTCAGTCATACTGACACAACAAAGAAACTCAACGATCGCACGCCTTTAAAGCAAGGCTTGAATGTGATGAGTTCCAGTCTTTTACTGGCAGCACCAGAGACCGCTGTCATCATATCACGCAGGGAGTAATAATACTTAATGACACAAGATTAAGCCCAGGTTAAAAAATGACTTGCTACGGCAGGCGCGGTCGCCATCAATTAGCTGGGAAAGCGAAAGGGCAATTGTTCACAAACCGTATGAAGTATTTGATTCGAGCGTTGCTCACCTTGAGCGCCATTGTTTCGGGACTACCCGCACTGCTTTATCGCTCTGTTCATAAGTCTCGTCTTTATCAGCGACTTTTCTTTTACCGGTAAGATTGCTGCTAAGACAACAATAAATAATGGAAAATAATGGAACGCATCTATACGTGACCCAACGCACAGAGTCTATGGACAAACCCTACTGGAGCAACAACAGTGATGAAATCGCTCCAGATATTTAGTCTGTTGATCAAGTTTTTGAGCAATTTAATGAATAACCGCAACCGCTAGTACGATCGCCCAGTCACATCGCCCGGACAGAGGTTGTCGATGCATTTGGGTTTGAGGGTCTGTACAAACTTGAGGAAGCGGGGAATTTTGTTGCCGTTCAGGTTGAGGACTGGAATGTTAACGGTTTCTGGACCCTGACCGCGATGGTAAATGAAGGTTTTTTCGGGTCGTCCCAGCCCGTATGCCTGGGTAATCTGCCGTGCAGTCGTACAACTGATGTAGTACTCACCCATAAAGCGGTTGCCGTTCTCGGCTTCGTAGTTCCAGTACACGCCTTGATAATTGGGCGATCGAGCACACCAGACAGTTGCCGTTACTTCAATCATTTTGGCAATGTGAACATCGTACCGGCGGAGAGAGCCACCGTAGGCAGAAAGGGTTGTGTCACGATCGGGCACGACAAACGTTCCCGTCCGATGCTGAAAATCGCCCCCAGCACCTGCAAAATCAATGCGTGTGATCGGAACTTCGGTGCCAGCAGCAGCATGTAGAGCGAATGTACTAAGTGACAAGCTGCAAACGGCAATCACGGATAGTGCGATCGAGGGTTTAACCATAGTGAAAAGTGCATTCAGGTATGAAATGGATCCAGCCGTAGCCTGCCGATTCCGTACATAACGAAGATTTGTAACAAAACGTTTGTACCTTCTCAGGAGCGTGACCTCGATCCCCTATGATCGGACGATACAGTGAGCGATCGCAGTCTACATACTTTTTAATCAACGAGTCTTGAGACTCGCATCGTTCTAACCTAAATATTGAACTGGTAGACCCTGTGCCGTCATTAGATTTGAGTCCTGATTATGCTTTTCTCTAGAAGGCAAGGGCTTTGGGATGGTTGCCAGGTGGCACTCTGGTCAGATTTAACACAGTCACGATCCGTTAAAGGGAGCTTTTGAAATCAATGAGTGTTAAAGCAAGTGGTGGAAGCTCGGTTGCCCGTCCGCAACTTTACCAAACCGTCCCAGTCGCGACGATCGCCCAGGCTGAACAGCAAGATCGTTTCCTGGGACGTGGCGAACTGGACGAGTTGGCTGGTTATTTCAGTTCTGGTGCCAAGCGCCTCGAAATCTCCGAAGCGCTGACTCAAAATGCTGAAATTATCGTCTCGCGGGCTGCCAACCGCATCTTTGTTGGCGGTTCGCCGATGGCGTTTTTGGAAAAACCACAGGAAGAGCCTGC
>DATNQS010000440.1:0-14155 GCA_036703925.1 Candidatus Sericytochromatia bacterium | reverse complement strand
TTGTTAGCCGCTGCGGCAGCTACGCCTCTGAGCCTCCTGGCGGCTGTCTGCCAAATGGTAAGTCATGGACTGATTGCAGCGATGCTCTTTTTGCTAGTAGGTGTGGTGTATCAAAAAACAGGCACCCGTGACCTAAAGGTGCTGCAAGGGCTGCTGAATCCGGAGCGTGGCTTGCCACTCATTGGCAGTCTAATGATTTTGGGTGTGATGGCAAGCTCCGGCCTTCCTGGCATGGTGGGCTTTGTTTCAGAATTTTTGGTGTTTCGGGGTAGCTTTCCCATCTTTCCAACCCAAACGCTGCTGTCAATGGTCGGTACCGGGTTAACAGCGGTTTACTTTTTGCTGCTCGTTAACCGTGTCTTTTTTGGTCGCCTATCGGAACCCGTGCAGGATCTGCCACCTGTCTACTGGAGCGATCGTGCTCCCGCTATGGTCTTAGGTGCCTTGGTGCTGCTACTGGGTCTACAGCCAAACTGGTTGGTACACTACAGCGAAACAACGATGGCTTCCTTGCTGCCTGCTCGTTTGGCGATCGCCCCGACAGCGATAGTGGCGCAACCATGGCCTAAAGCAGAAATAATGAAATAGGCGCTTGCCCACAGCCCATCTTCGATCTTCGTCCCTCTGGCACAGTATGACCGATATCCTTAAAGCGCATCCCCCCTCATCCTCCCATCCGTTCGCACCCTACATTAATCGCCTGAAGGCGGGTGGGGCGCTGCTGCCGGATACGCAGCAAAATGTCATGGAGGTTGTAGGCATCCTCAAAAGTTACGGCATTGTGCTGGATGCCTACTACCGCAACCTGCTCTACATTTCCGAACAGCAGTTTTTGGTCTTTTTTCCGTTTTTCAAGTATTTTAATGGCGATGTGTCGTTTGCCAAGCTCTTGCGCCACTGGCAACACGATCGCATCAATTTTGAATATGCCGAATACTGCATGAAAGCAATGCTCTGGCATGGCGGCGGCGGTTTAGATGCTTATCTAGATTCGCCAGAGTTTATAGCGCGATCGCAGTCAGCGATTCAAACACGCATTCAAGGGAATCCGGGGCTAATTGCGTTGCGTCGCTTGTTCCCAGAGTTCTTACCAGAGCACGTGCGTCAACTGTCTTATTACAGCGGGCTAGGGCAGTTCTGGAAAGTAATGAGTGAGATGTTTCTGTCACTGTCCGATCGCTATGACGAAGGAGAGATCCAGTCGATTTCACAGATCGTGACTCATATCCAGGAAGGGCTGGTGGCTGCTGCTAGTCTTCCCATCACTTACACGGTTACATTGCGTAACCAAACCCACGAAATCATTCCCGCCTCAGTCGGCTTAACGTTTCTCCCCGATGTAGCAGTGCCCTACGTTGAGGCAGTGTTCTTTCGTGGCACACCCTTTTCGGGTACGGTCTCGTATAATGCTCAGTTGCATCAAATTTCGCCGGATCAGAGCCGCTTTAACTATGGGGCGCTGTTTGCTGATCCGTTGCCGATCGGTGGTGCTGGCATTCCCCCTACCTTACTGATGCAGGATATGCGGCATTATTTGCCGGATTATTTACACGACATCTACAAACGTGGAAAGCGTGGTGAAGACGATTTGCGCGTGAAAATTTGCGAGACGTTTCAGAAATCCATGTTCTGTGTCACAACCGCAACTATTTTTGGTCTAGCGCCCTATCCATTAGAGACAGACGATCCAGAGCAGCAGCGTCAGAACCAGGTGTATTTAGAAGGCTGGATGGATCGCCTTCTAGACTCCCGCTTGGCAGAGGTGCAGCTTACTTAGAGGGCTATAAAGAGCTGAAAGCTGGTCGTTGATATTGACTTTGCCCTTTTGGTTTACACACTGTCTAGTGTACTTTCACCCATAGCGCCAAACCGCCGCCACGTCCACGGGCAGCAAGGCAATCTGGTGTCACCAGGAAAAAAGCAAAAAAGGGCAGTGTACCAACGGCTTGACGGTAAAAATCATTGCTGGTTTTACGCCCTGGCACCGCACCGCTGTAAACCGTTTTGCCCAGCACCCCAATATGCAGACGGGTAAAGTCAAACGCCAGCAGATTCTTCTTGCCGAGGTAGTGCGCTGGGCCTGTAAACCGCAGCAGCACTGGACCCACCTCAACCTGGTTGCCGATCGTGCCTCGTCCCAACGCTGGATCTGCACCCGCTTCAGCGCTAAAGGAAAGCTGTGCAACCACTAGCTTTGGTACATAGAAGCCTTTCCCCAGCACAATACCGCCACGCCGAACTTTGCGCGTTCCTGTAGCAAAACAAAGCCGCCAGTTACCCCACAATGGCTCAAACGGGTAGGTGAGACGCTCTTGCTTTGCCGCTTTTTCTGCCTGCAATAACGCTTCAGCCACCGCTTCAGCCGTAGGGCGCTCACCAACCTTGCTTTGAAACGCAGCCGCAGCCTGATGCAAAACTGCGCTATGGTCAGGCGATGATGTCGGTCTGTGGTCAACAGTCATACAGTCTTTTTACAGCAGTAACATTAAGCTAACTATAACGATAGGTGCATGGAGCTAAAAATTACAAAGGCGCGGCTACCGGGACGAGCGTACCAATGGGATTTAGCGATTGCCAATGGCACTATCATCACCATTGCGCCATCGATTGCTACTCCCGCAGAGACAACGCTTGATGCCCAAGGCGGGCTTGTCATTCCTGGTTTGGTGGATGCACACATTCATCTTGACAAAGCCTTTTTGCTCGATCGCGTGCAGTGGCAGACAGGTACTTTTACCGAAGCGCTCCAAGAAACTGCTAATGCCAAGCGATCGTTCACGGTTGCTGATATCCAAACCAGAGCACGACGGGTTATTGAGCAATCGATCGCCTTTGGCACAACCGCTATGCGATCGCACGTAGAAGTTGATCCCATGATCCAACTGGCAGGTATCAAAGCACTGCTGCCCTTACGTCAGGCTTATGCGTGGGGCTTAACGCTTCAGCTTGCTGTCTTCGCGCAAGAAGGGATTACAAACCAACCTGGTACCGAGGCTCTGTTGCATCAGGCAATGGCATTAGGTGGCGATGTCATTGGGTCTGCACCGTATGTCGATCCTGACCCAGAACAGAATATTTGCATCGTGTTTGACATCGCTCAAGCCTTTGACTGTGATGTCGACTTTCACCTGGATTTTTTGGACGATGATGCTCCATTGCTCTTACCCGTCGTGATTGCCGAAACGCTGAAACGGGGCTGGCAAGGACGGGTTTGTCTCGGGCATATGACCAGGCTGGCTGGCTTAACAACGGGAGTGTTGGAGACGATCGCCGCTGACACTGCCGCAGCCGGCATTTCAATTCTTGCGCTTCCTGCTACAGACTTGTACATGATGGCTCGTCACGATACGCACAACGTCCGTCGGGGTGTTGCCCCTGCCCATAGGTTGGCTGCGTTAGGTGTCAACACAGGTTTAGCAACCAACAACGTACAAAACTTGTTTACGCCCTTTGGTGATGGCGATTTGCTCAAGATGTGTACCCTTTTGGCGCAAGTGCTGCATCTCAATACGGCCGCTAGCCATGAACTCTGTTTAGCAATGGCAACCACGCACGCGGCACAGGCGATCGGACTTTCAAACCACAGTCTTGCTCCTGGCAACGCTGCCGATCTGGTGATACTCAATGCGACCTCAGTGACCGAAGCGATCGGTGCCGCACCCACTCAACGCACCGTCATTAAAAAGGGGCGTATTGTGGCTCAAAGTCATTGCCAACAAACGTTTTTTGCCTCGTGACCGTGCCCCTTGATCACCGCAGAAGGTTTGGATCGTCTGGTTGCACGTCTGGATCAAGCAATATTTCAGCATCTAAAGAAGGCGAGGAAGCTGTGGGTGCTGGAACGGTGGGTAAGACAGTTGCTTCAGTGTCCACAATCGCTGCTTCCACTACATCTGAGGCAGGTGGCGTTGCAGCAACACGATCGTTCTCCAGCTTAACGGCGGCGACATCAGGGGCTGCCGGATCAACGGCTGCTGGCGCTGGCTCAACGTCTGGCGTGCGAAACTGCTTTCTCACGTAAACAGGCTTGCTCTCGCGTTTTGCAGTTAGCCCTTTAAAGGCACCCTGCACTTGTTTGCCGATCGCCGTGATCGGATTCTCCTCTGGCTGTATCTTGCTGCTCGGTACTGATACCCTGGTTGACGTGATCGTCTTTGGTGTCTGTATCGTAGGTGTCTGTATCGTAGCCTGACTCGCATTTGCAAAGTCTGCTGGTGTCAGGGGCACATACGCTTGTGAATCAACCGTCGGTGGTGGTGTCGTGTTTGTAGACGTTGCTACCAGCGCCCCAGCCCAGGCTGCAAGTTTCGCAAACTGTTTGCCGATCGGCTGGGCAAGCGGCGCGATTAACTCAGCACTAGAGATGCTTCCCCATGCCTTTGCCACCAGTGACTGCCACTCTGCTGCTGTCGGCACAGCTGTTTGCTGGTCTAGAGGCGCAACCTGCCGCCGCAACACTAGCGTCTGCCAGCCCAGCCAGCCTAGTAGCGCTACACTCGCTGTTTGTCCCAGAAGCACGCCACCCGTAATGCGCCCTGCACAGACCCATAACACCAGCGCGTAAAACATTCCCAAGCCGCTCCAGAGGAAATCATGCTTGCGATGCACCTCTGGAAAAAAAAATGCCGCCATATAGAGAGCAACGCTGCTCAAACCAACAATCAGTGCCAAAACGTATGCCAGCATATGGCTGCTCCCAATTGCGCCAACAACTACTTATAAATCTATTCTGTCAGGGTGCGCTAAAGTTTTCGTGGCGTTGCTGCTTGAACGTAGGAATTTCAGTAGAGGCGATCGGCTGTTTACTCTAGGGTTGATCTTAAAAGTACTGCTTCCTCAAGTCATCCAGCAATATCGTTTTCGTTCGTAAGGACGTTATGCGTAACCTCCCTACATCGTCAAATGCACGACAGCTTAAGATTCTTTTCCAGGCTAACTTAAGATGTTCGAGCTACCCTGAAGGGGAATTGGACAGCCCAAGCAAATTGCAGAGTTAAGCAGAGAATCTTATGGCACAAAGCTTTGGTGTAATTGGTCTCGCGGTTATGGGCGAGAACCTGGCGCTAAACGTCGAACGTAACGGGTTTCCGATCGCCGTCTACAACCGTAGCCGCGAGAAGACAGATGCCTTTATGGCGCAACGAGCAACAGGCAAGAATGTCGTAGCGGCTTACTCTCTAGAGGAATTCGTAGCGGCATTGGAGCGTCCCCGTAAAATTTTGATCATGGTAAAGGCAGGTGCCCCTGTCGATGCCACGATCGAGCAACTGAAGCCCCTCCTGGATGAGGGCGATATTCTGATTGACGGTGGCAACTCTTTATTTACAGATACGCAGCGCCGCGCTAAAGATTTGGAGTCAGCGAAATTTACCTTCATTGGCATGGGTGTCAGTGGCGGTGAAGAAGGCGCACTCAACGGTCCTAGCATGATGCCCGGCGGGACTAAGCAGGCGTATGATTACCTGGAACCCATTCTGACTAAAATTGCCGCGCAGGTCGATGATGGTCCCTGTGTCACCTACATTGGTCCTGGTGGCGCGGGGCACTACGTCAAAATGGTGCACAACGGCATTGAATACGGCGATATGCAGCTGATTGCCGAAGCTTATGACCTTTTGAAGAGCGTGCTGGGTCTAAACGCAGAGCAACTGCATGAAGTCTTTGCCGAATGGAATACCACAGACGAACTCAATTCCTACCTGATTGAGATCACGGCAGATATTTTCACAAAGGCTGATCCTGATACTGACACTCCGCTAGTTGAGCTCATTTTGGATGCGGCGGGTCAAAAAGGCACCGGACGTTGGACTGTATCAGATGCGCTGGAACTGGGTGTATCAATCCCCACCATTATTGCAGCCGTCAACGCTCGCATTCTCTCGTCTTATAAGGAAGAGCGCGTAGAGGCATCAAAACTGTTGCCTGGTCCAACGGCAACCTTTGAGGGTGACACCAAAGCCTTTGTGACGAAGGTAAAAGATGCGCTCTACTGTTCCAAAATGTGCTCTTACGCTCAAGGCATGGCGCTGCTCAGTAAGGCATCAGAGACCTATGGGTTTCAGTTAGATTTGGGTGAATGTGCCCGGATCTGGAAAGGCGGCTGCATCATCCGAGCTGGCTTCCTGAACAAGATTAAGCAAGCGTTTGATGAAAACCCATCTCTACCTAATTTGCTGCTGGCTCCTGAGTTTAGACAAACTATCCTGGATCGTCAGGAAGACTGGAGAGAAGTGATTGCCACCGCTGCCAAAGTTGGTATTCCGGTGCCTGCCTTCAGTGCATCGCTGGACTACTTTGATAGCTATCGCCGCGATCGCCTGCCGCAAAACTTGACCCAGGCACAGCGCGATTACTTCGGTGCCCATACCTACCTGCGTACCGATAAGGAGGGCATTTTCCACACAGAATGGATGAAGCCTGATGAATCGATTCAATTGCCAACGCCGGATACGGTTTTAGTAGATCAGCCCCAGCCTACTCAAGCAGACGTTCAGAAGCAAGAAGCGGAAACGCTCAGCTAGCTTGCTTGTACGAGCGGCTAAATAGCAAGAACGGTGCGTTTTGATTCATCAAGCGCACCGTTCTTGTGTCGAGTCAATTCATGTTTCACTTGATCGTTTCACAGCACTTAGCCCTTGCTACTTACTTCTAACGATGGGCAGGCATGGGGCGAAAGGCGCAAGTAGCGCAAACATTCTTCTGGTTCAAGCTGGCGCAGGGTACGATCGCGAGCAAGGTGCAGCAGTTCTTCCCAGGTCGCAGCCCAGAGGCGTAGTTGCCCACTTTTGCTCAGGCTGGCGACATAATGACCGTCTGGACTAAAGAAGGCTTGTTGAATTGGTTCTGCTGGGCTGCCTAATTCAGCAGGGCGCAGTATTGCTTGCTCTGTACCTGTTTTTGCATCCCATAGGCGGATGGTGCCATCCGCGCTGGCAGTCACTAGTCTCGTTGCATCAGGACTAAACTCTGCATCAAGTACTGCGTCTCGATGGCCGGTCATAATGACCTGAGAGATGCCTGTCCTAGCATCCAGAATTCTGGCGGTGCCGTCCCAGCTAGCAATGGCGACCGACTCCCCATCGGGGCTAAAGCGAGCGCTACTGACAACATCCCGGTGATAAAGTGTGGTCAGGAGTTGACCAGAGGCTACTTGCCAAAGGCGGACAGTACGATCGCGGCTGGCGCTTACTACACGCTGACTATCAGCGCTAAACTGTACTTGCTCAATGGTGGCGGCGTGCCCCTGCAACTGCTGCTTTAGTTTGCCAGAAGGTACGTCCCATAGATGAATAACGCGATCGTCGCCCACACCCAAAAGCGTTTGATTATCAGGACTGAAAGCAAGCTGATACGTTGTTTTAAGGCGATTCGGTTGAGCTTGATTGGTTGAGCTAGCGGGGTTGACGCTACTGGGTTTGTTTGCATCCAGGCGACGCACTTGCTGAAGTGATTGATCTGGTTGCCGTTGCCAAACCTCTACAGCGCCGTTAGTATGAGCGATCGCTATCCACTGTGTATCAGCGCTAAAGGCAACGGCTGTAAGCCTTGTATTAGTCGGAATGCCGCTTGACCGCTTGGGGATGCGCTGGTGGGCAATGTGAGGTGTTGCAACAACGTTTGAGGCAAGACCGTTTGAAGCATCTTGGGCGTTAGCTGCTTGTAGCACCTGCCTTTGCAACAGTGGCTTGAGTGCAGTAGACGACTCTGCGGTTGCCAGGTTATTTGCAGCCCCAGTAACAGGTGTGGCTAATGGGTCTGAAGACATCCCGTTCGGTGGAGCGATCGCAGGCTGAGAGACTTTTAGCGCCAACATTGAGGCTCCAAAGAAGCGCCGAAAATCGAATCTCATGTTCGTTAAACGGGCTGGACTCCATAAGGGAGCGGCTGACTCAGAAGCAATACGAGCCTTGTCTGAAACAGTTGCTGGCTTTGTGGGGTTCCAGGTATTGATAGTGCCATCGATCGCCACGGTCACGATGCCACCAAACCCTTCGATTGGTGAAATCTCTGGTGTCTGTGACCTAAAGCTGGCACGTGCGATCGTGACTGTGTTGAGTGGGGAGATGGGCACAGTCGGTGGCAAACGACGAAATGCTGCCCACAGCCTTTGCCCATTCGTCGTATTCAGTGTGGGAAACTCGCTGCCCATTTCGGTTGCCCACAAACGTGTAGAACCATCAGTGCTGGCAGTGGCAATCAGAGAGCCATTGCCGCTAAACTGCACTGTCTCGATCGCGCCTGAGTGCCCCTTCAAGCTACCAATCAACTGTCCCGTAGAAAGATCCCACAGTCGCGCAACAGCGATCATGTCTTCGTCGTCCCCTAGGTGATCAGCCACCACTAGCTGACGGCTATTGGGGCTAAAGGCAAGACTGTTAACGGCTCTTGGATAAGGAACTGATCCTGGCGATTGGTCAGTTTGCCCAGCTAGATTAGCGTTGTTCAACTCACTAGAGCGCTCCAGCTGTTGCCATAGTTGACCAGAATTAACGTTCCAAAGCCGGATGCGGCTAGCTTCAACGGTGGCTAACAATTGCCCATCTGGGCTAAACATGACCTGTTTTAGCGGTTGCCCAGCTTGTCCAAACGCTCGCAGGACGCTGCCTTGCCTTGGCATGGTGTTACTAGCTGCCGTCAAGATCTGGCGCAACTGCCCCGTATTAACTTGCCAGAGGTATGCGCTACCGTCGTCAGCAGCAGTGGCGATCGACTGTCCATCAGGGCTAAACGTCGCATTATGCACCCGAGTATCATGGTGCAGCAGTTTGTGGCGTTGCCAGGAGCTTACCTGCCAGGGGTACCTCTGCCAGAGTTGGGCACTGTTGCTACTCGTGGTCAACAGCGCCCGGTTGTTGGGGCTAACAGTCAAACTGTTAACAGGAGCCGCATGACGGAGCGTTGCTTGCGGTTGCCCACTTCTAGCATCCCACACCCGTACCTCGTTGCCTGCGCTTGCTGCCAGCCAATCCCCCTTAGGGCTAAACGTTAGTTGCTGCACAGGTTTTGGCAAACCGTTCAACGTGAGTAGCCGTTTGCCCGATGCAACTGACCAAAGCTGGATGTCCGCAGAATTTTGGGCGATCGCGGCTAGCTGCGTCCCATCTGGGCTAAACGCGATCGCAACAATCGCCGTAGCCGTTTGATCATTCGGAGTAGCGATCGCCGTTGCAGATAATGGGTTTTCCGCATCACGCCAGGAAAACACCTTCTCGATCGTTTGGGTCTCCAGCGACCAGAGCCGAATTGTGCCATCCGCTCCAGCCGTAGCAAGCTGACGTTGATTAGGGCTAAAAATGGCTTGGTGCACAGCGCCGCGATGCCCCTGGAGGCTAATTTGTAACCGCAGTTTTTGTAGCGCGGTACGCAAGCTTGCCTGCGCTTCGTAGGTATACCCTCCTTTCTCCGCCGCAAGGCGGCTGATCAGTAATGCTGTTGTGGGGTCGCCATCTGGCTCTTGCAAAATGGTTTGTGCGACGGCTGCCTGCTGTCGTGCAGTGGCAATCTGAAGCTGGTAATCTTTTTCAGCTTGGCTGTTGATAACTGCCCGATACTGGCTAAACGTGACAACTAGCGCTACGAGTAGCGTACAGGGCACAGCCAGTTGCAGCAACCGTCGTTCTTTTTGCGAACGCCGATTTTCTTCACGGCTTACGGCAATATAACGCTGTGCAAGTGTCGATAGCTCATTGGGATAGGCAATCATATAATCTTCGGCATCAGTGAGGCGATCGCCGTGTAGCAAATATTCGGGCGATCGCGACTGCTGCAAGGCATACCATTCTTTGGCAGCCTGTTCCATGCGTCGCTGCCGCTGAAGTAATTCTCGATTTTCGTCCAGCCATGTGCGTAGCAGCGTCCAATTCCGAATCAGTGCTTCGTGTGCGACATCGACCGTTTCCTTGGGGTCGCTACTGTTAACTAGAGTGGATGTGTCTGCAAGTTCACTTATTGATCGCTGCGTCAGGCTAGCAATATCGAAATTGGTACTGTTGCTGAAAAGAATGGATGGGGCGCAATCATCTGACAGTTCCTGTGAGCATTTCCCCCGCCGCATTTGAGCAAAACGCAACGCTGTAGACACATTGTTAAATTCTTGTATAACTCTCTGTTGACTGGTGCCGACGCAAAGCACGCGATTAGTGACAACTAGCTTGGCAGCAACCAGTTTTTCCAGCACTTGCTCAATTAACGCAGCCGGAAACCAGGGGCTAATGAGTTCAGATTTAGAAATACGACGACGGGTATCCTCAGTGCCATCGCCAATTTGCGTCAGCGCGATGAAAATCCGCTTGGCAACGCGCTGCTCCTCTGGCGTAAGGCTATAGAAAAGATCATTTGCCCGCTTCTGCAATGTGCCTCGAACACCGCCTAATTCGTTATAGGCATCCAGCGTTAGGTGAGCGGCTCCACCCTCTGGGTCAAGTTGCCGTCGTTGCCAAAGTTCTAGCAGCGTGTACTGCAAGAGGGGCAGTTCTCCCGGTGCACCTACCACATCAAGCAGAATGTTGTAAATCAGGTTGGGTTCGCAAACAATGCCTGCCTTCTCAGCCGGTTTGACGATCGAGGCTTTAATTTGCTGGTAGGTAAGGGGTGTCACCGTGATCAAATGTTGCTCGATTTGCTGTGCCAGACCGTTGTAAAGCGAGTACTTGCCAAAAAAATCTGCCCGCAGCACCACAACGACGCTAAAGCAATCATTCAATTCACGTAAAGCTGTGATGAGACTATGAAAAAAACTTAGGCGATCGCGCTCTGCTTGCAGCCCCTGGCAAAGTGTAAACACTTCCTCAAACTGGTCAATAATCAGCAAGAGCCGGGAGTTTCTGCCGTATTTAGCAGACATTAGACTGGCGCGAATCAAGTGAGACAACCCGGTACCGCCATCCCGGAGCAAGGTTTCTGCTCGTCGCAGTTGTTCAGCACGGTCGACCGCTGAGTCTTTAGGATTCACAAAGGCAGTTGCTAGACTTTTGAGCGGTTGTTCTGTCGGGCTAATCAGTTGGATGCGCCAGCGATCGCTCCCCGAAAACTTTTTGCCCTGACGTAGGGTGTGAATCAACCCCGCTCGCACCAGTGAAGATTTACCGCTACCAGACGCACCGACCACGGCAGCAAAGTTTCCGGTTCTGAGCTTTTCAATGAGCTGATCGGTTAGTTCTTCGCGTCCAAAAAAGTAGGCGGCGTGTGCTTCATCAAAAAACTCCAGACCCCGATAGGGACAAACATCCTGAACAAGCTCGGTTTTAACGATCGTTGGTGCGCCTTGACCGCGTGTAAGAAGGATTTCACTGCCAGAGTTTTCAAACAGTGGCTGCTGCATCTCCCGCTTGAGCGCATTACTAACCCAATCGGTCAGTGCATAGTTGGTGACAGTGCCATTCACGACGCGAGTTGGATCAAGACCCTCCAACAATGCTTGCGTAAAGACACTGTACTTACCAATCATGGATTCGTAAGCAGCTTCATACTCCCGTGATGCCGCCATAAAGAGGCGATCGGTACCAGAACGGGCACCTGGATCAGCTTCTAAAAAGTTGAGTAGCTCACCACTATGGCAGCAATCTAGCAGCACAATCCGTTGTCGTACGGGGCTTTCTTGCAGTAGTCGCCGTAGCCAAAAGAGCGAAAGGCCATAAAAGCCAGCGCTGGGATTTGCGTCACTGGTTGCTAAAAACCCTTCCTGTACCCCTGCATCTTTTTGCAGCCCATGACCCGAAAAGTAAAAGAGTGCCGTTTGCGGAACGTTAGTGCCTTTGGGCTTAAAGAGCTTAACGAGTGCGGCTTCTAGTTCCGCCACCGTTACTTGAGTTTTAAAGCCAATTCTCGATTGCCCCGCCTGCACAATTTCCGGCATCCGTGCGACCCGAAAATCTCCATCTGTTTGCAGCCGTTGCGCGATCGCCTCCGCATCGTGGGAAGGCGCATTTAAACTTGGCAAGCACTGATAGGTACTAATTCCAACAACTAGAGCGTCACGTGACATGGTG
The DNA here is from genome assembly GCA_036703925.1 of Candidatus Sericytochromatia bacterium. GTDB lineage: Bacteria > Cyanobacteriota > Cyanobacteriia > Leptolyngbyales > Leptolyngbyaceae > Stenomitos. The sequence continues at coordinate 2,168 of DATNQS010000440.1, read as the reverse complement.
TAAACCTTCCCCACAGTTTTTCAAGGAGGCTAAATGATGCACTTAATCGTCTTTAGCAATATTCCAAATACGCGCTTCCAAAAACCTCAAAGGCATCATCAGGGCACACACAACACACACTAGAAACGTACACAAAGAATATTGATTGCTCTTTTAGAAGACCAATAAGCGATGTTTTGAGCAAGAAAATTTTCAACTGTACAGATAAATGAAATGGCTTCAGCCAAATGACTGGTTTCTTGTCTCATCAATAGCAATGACCATGAAAAGACCAGTCTACAGACAGCTTTGGTGTTTGAAGCTGACGATGCTCTGGATCTTAAAAGCGGTTCATTACGTTAAACGTAGTGATTTTTTTGCTTCTTGTAAAAGGGGTAACACCCCTAAGGGTGATTTTTCGAAAGTTCACATATACGGTCAGAGATGATGTCTCTAGTCTTGCTTCATCAACTAAATTTCTTGAGAATGAATATGCTTAAATGCTTAAGACACAGGAAATTTACTAACGAAACTTTGTTTGATTAAGCAACAGCAATATACAACTGAAAGTACCGTAAAATTACGGATTAAATCTTTCACTTTAGTTGAAATTACTGAGTCGGTAATGGGTTAAGTAGATAGTATTAGCACTGATAGAGTTTGTAAAATAAATCTCTTGATATGTGAAAAATACTGGTTTCTCACGGTGCCTCACAGCAAAAGTTTTAGTAACTAGCCTCTGACTTTACGGGCTGGCAGACGATCGTGATGCACCCAGACCCTTAGTCAAAATCTCAGCTAAGAATAGTGGTATCTAGGTCACAGTTAGCTGTTGTCATATGGCAGTATGATTTTTGAGTGGGGCTGTTAGTAGCTCTGTAGCTATTTACCAGCAGGAGCTCGGGAGCTTTTCAAGAAAAATTTACCATTGGGTAGGGGCAGATTTATCAGAATCTTGCTCTCTAGCCGCTAATTCTGTTGCTAAACCTGCCTCTGTGGGTATTTTGTTTAGTAGAAATCTCCTTAGCAGTATGATGCTTCGACGGTTGTTCCTTTATTGGGCACAGCGCTGACACATGAAACGAATTTTGCTGGTAGCAGCGTTTGCGCTGGGATTACTGCTGGTGTTGCTGCCAGCCGCCGTTCGGGGTGAATGGTCATTGCGATCGCCGTATGCGAGCGCGTCTGCGGAGCGATCGTTCGATGGTAGCGTTGGCAAAACGGGCGCTCAACTAGCGGTCAAAGCAAAGACCATCGCTCAAGCTCAATTTAACGGAGATGAGACTGCGCCAGCACCGTCAAACCTGCTGCCGTTTGAGCAAGCGATCAAAGGAACCGAGCAGCTCAATGGGTTGTTCACGCTGTATCGCGATCGGTCAGGCGGCAACCTTTATGCCGAAATCAAGCCTGAGCAACTGAATGTTAACTACCTCTGCACCATCACCATGGAATCGGGGATTGGGCAAGGTGGGATCTACAGCGGGCTACCACTCAAAGATTTTTTATTCAACTTTCGTCGCGTTGGCAACAAGCTTCAGTTTGTGGTGCCCAACGTGTTCTTTCGGACTCGTCCGGGCGATCCACTTCAGCGATCGATTAAGCGTTCGTTTAGCGATTCTGTGTTGCAGGTGCTCACAATCCGCAGCATCCATCCCCAACGTAAAAGCCTTCTCATTGATTTAAAGCCGCTGTTTCTCAGCGATCTACCTCAATTAAGCCAGTTTTTGGCAGATATGCTTGGCTCAACCTACAACGTAGAAGCAGGCAAATCGTCCTTTGGTCCAGTGCAGGTGTTTCCGCTGAATGTGGAATTGGAGTCTGATTATGGCATTACGGGTGCTATGGGAGCAGAACCGCCACCTTTTTTGTCAGCGTTGCCAGATAGCAATACGTTTAACCTGCGGGTGCGCTACAGTCTGTCGCAGCTACCAGCAAACCATTACTATCGCCCTCGGTTGGCAGACGATCGCGTTGGTTATTTTATCTCGGCGTACCAGGACTTTTCGGACGATTCGCCGAGAGAGCCATTTGTACGCTACATACAGCGTTGGCACTTGAAGAAAAAAGACCCTGACGCGCTGCTTTCGCTGCCTGAGAAACCGATCGTCTTCTGGATTGAGAATACAGTGCCGTTGGAATATCGAGAGGCAGTGCGAGACGGTGTCTTGATGTGGAATAAAGCGTTTGAG
>DATNQS010000439.1:0-5183 GCA_036703925.1 Candidatus Sericytochromatia bacterium | reverse complement strand
TTCCCGACAGGATCATCAGCACTACAGCGCAAAATTTCAGCTTTGAGAATCTCGAAGGCACGCTGGTTAAGACGAGACATAACGTTTATGGGATGGCCGATTGAATGGTTTGTCAGCCAGTAACTTCATTGCGGGACGAGCAATTCCGTCTGCTTCATAACGACATTACAGAGTGTCCGGCTTCAGTTACTGTTCGGCTTCAGTATGCCCAAAAGCGTCTGAGTGCACACAAGGCATCGATCATCGTCCCCTAGCCGATCTCCCTATAATTGAGCCACTGTCCTTACCCCTCTTCCTCTCCCCATGCCAAACCTTCCGCTTCCTCCTGGCAAAACGGGTCTACCTGTCATTGGTGAAACTCTGCAACTGCTGTTCGATCCGAAGTTTGCTGAAAAGCGTTACAAGCGGTATGGTGCCATCTTTAAGACCCGCCTGTTGGGCAGACCGGCTGTCTTTATGATTGGTTCAGAGGCAGCAGAGTTTGTGTTGTCCAGTCATATGGATCACTTCTCGTGGCAGGACGGTTGGCCCGAATCGTTTAAATTACTGTTGGGGCGATCGCTGTTTTTGCAAGAAGGTGACGAGCATCGACGCAATCGACGGCTGATGATGCCTGCGTTTCATGGTCCAGCCTTGTCTCGCTATGTGGCAACGATGGAACACATCACCCAGAGCTACTTGAGCAAGTGGGAGCAGCAGCAAGAATTTGTTTGGTACGACGAGTTCAAGCAGTTGACCTTTGCGATCGCCAGCCAGATTTTTTTAGGAACCCCGCCTGGTGAAGACACAGTGCGCCTCAGCCGTCTCTTTACAACCCTGACGAATGGGCTTTTTGGGCTGGGGATGCGACGTGCGATCGCGGCTCGAAACCAATTATTAGATCACCTTACTGTTGTGATCCAGCAACGCCAGCAAAACCCGACTGATGATGCACTTAGCTTGCTGATTCAAGCGCAAGACGAAGAGGGCAACCGTCTGACTTTGGAAGAAATTCGGGCGCAGGCGATGCTGCTGCTCTTTGCTGGGCACGAAACAACCACTGCCATGCTTACCTGGATTTGTCTGGAACTGGCACGGCATCCTGAGGTTCTGCAACGCGCCAGGGAGGAACAGCGCCAGTTAGCCGCCTATGGTGCGCTGAATTTAGAACAGATCAGCAAGATGCCCTACCTTGACCAGATCTTGAATGAAATTGAGCGCTTGCATCCTCCGATCGCAGGCGGGTTTCGAGGGGTGATCAAGCCCTTTGAGTTCAACGGGTTTCACGTCCCAGCCGGTTGGTTGTTGCAATATTCCATTCTGCTGACCCATCAACAAGCAAATGTTTATCCCCAGCCCGATCGCTTTGACCCCGATCGCTTCAGCCCCGGTCGACAGGAAGCCAAACAAAAGCCTTTCAGCCTGATTGGTTTCGGGGGTGGTCCCCGCATCTGCATTGGTCTGGCGTTTGCCAAATTGGAGATGAAGCTGGTTATCGCTCATCTCTTGCGAAGCTATGCATGGGAGCTACTGCCCTATCAACGATTAGAGCCTGTTTTAATTCCAACCCGCCGACCCAAAGACGGCTTAAAAGTGCGTTTTTGCAAAGCTTCCGGTGTTGCCTGATTGTTCACTATCTGTAGAGACGTTACCTGTTATGCCCTTACTTCTGCCTATTTGAGGATTTTGAGGCACTGCTCGTTGGTTAGGCTGCATAAAGAAAGACTTGTAGAGGAGCCGATTCTCATGACGATGGCTGACGATCGAAACTTGGATTTGCAAACGAATGATGCCTTAGACCTGATCCCAGATGCTGACCTTGAAGAGCTTGAGGAAGAGGATCTAGGTGACGTGCCGCAAGAGTTTACGGAGTCCTATGGTACAGGTGTACAGGAAATGCCTGGCTATGTGGCGGGCGGACGAACAATGCGCGATCGCCAGAGTAGTTTCAATGAAGCTGATGCAACGTTAACTGGTGGCGACATCGACGCAAACTATGAGCAAGCAAATGCGGTTGGCGACGAGTCAGTTGGTGGCACTGTCAGTACGCCAGACATGGATGTTGTGGATGAAATAGGCGCAGCTGTAGGCTTAGAAATGGACGATCACGCCTTTCTTCGCACCACCGAGATCTTAGAACAACGCGATGCTCGCCGTTGGGAGCTAGAGCCAACCTCTTCTGAAGATTACGTTGATCGAAGAGACGAAGAGTAAGGCGATCGGGATAGCAGCAACTGTGCAGAACCTACTGCTCTAAGTGAAGCGTTAGAAGAAGCGGCTCAGTCAGCCAAACAGCACCGACAGTTCGAGCGATCGCGCCTGGAAGTGATTCGCGGGTATGCAGAAGTCCACGGCTGTCGGCGAGAATAGTTACTCAACTACTTTGGCGAAAAAATTGACACTCCCTACGGCATTTGCGATAACTGCAACGCTGGCATCATGGCGGAGAAGGTTGACCGCTTAAAACCCTACCCGCTTAACAGCCGCGTGAAACACAAAAGTTGGGGTGAAGGTATGGTGATACGCTACGAAGCAAACAAGGTTGTTATTTTGTTTGATGAAGCTGGCTATAAAACCATTGAAGTTGGTATGGCGCTTCTGGGTGGTCTGTTATGGCACCTAGAGTGATGTAACGTGGTCATACATAATCATTCTGAGCAGTGATCGTTTCACCACAGTGCTTAGAGTATAAGGAGCTTACCGCTATGACATTAAACCGCCGCCATTTTTTGGGCTTGTTGGGTGCAGGCACAGGTGCGATCGCCGCCAGTATCTACGCACCTCGTTTCGCTTGGGCTGCTGATCCTGCTGCCAAGCCAGCCGCATCAGGCGCTTTTACCCTGCCGACCCTACCGTATGCCTACAATGCGTTAGAACCATATATCGACGAACGCACGATGCAGTTCCATCACGACAAGCACCATGCTGCTTACGTTAAAAGCCTCAATGATGCCATCGAGAAGCACCCCGAACTCAAGGGCAAAACTGCCGAGGATCTCATTCGCAACCTCAACGATGTGCCTGAAGACATTCGCACAACCGTTCGTAACAATGGCGGTGGGCATCTTAACCACACCATGTATTGGGAAATTATGGGACCAAAAGCAGGGGGCGAACCGACGGGAGCACTTGCTGCCGCGATTCAAAAAGACTTTGGCAGCTTTGCTGATTTCAAAAAGCAGTTTAACGAAGCTGGCACAAAGCGCTTTGGTAGTGGCTGGGCATGGCTAGTGCAGACAAAAGACGGTAAGCTCCAAGTGACTAGCACCCCTAATCAAGACAATCCACTGATGGAAGGGCTGTACCCCATCATGGGTAATGATGTTTGGGAACACGCCTATTATCTCGTGTACCAAAATCGCCGTGCTGACTACCTGCAAGCCTGGTGGAATGTCGTTAATTGGAATGCTGTGAGCGATCGCTTTAAACTGGCTAATGCAAGCAGCCGTTGAGGATGAAGGAGACGGCGAAACCTTAGCAATCACAATTTCTTTCGTAATAGTGCTGCTAATCGCGCCTATAATAGCTGATACAAAGGATGAGGCGTATTGGTGCGTTCGCCCTCTCATTGGTTGAGGGCAAGGCGATCGTGGTCAGCCTCTTTAGCTTTGGTCCCTTGTCTTGCGGGTATAGTTCAGTGGTAGAACGTCACCTTCCCAAGGTGAATGTCGTCGGTTCGAGTCCGATTACCCGCTTACTAAATTGTCCATTAAACCTTTATTTGTCGGTTTTAAACCTTTAGTGTCTTTTAGAGACGAGTTTAGGCTGTTTTGGGGCAATTTAGCCCTTTTACCTTTGACTAAACCAGTTTTAAACATTTGTTGTCAAATTCAAAGGTTGTTATCTTAGTCTGAATTTGGGAAGATGACGTTCCTTTCAACCCATCTAAGTATTCTTGTCTTTCGCCTGCATAAGGGATTGTGGAAGTACAGTTTACTAACTTGCATTCAACCGAACTTTAGGTCAATCAATTTAGGGCTGGATCTGAGTGCAGCATGGCTTAAGACCAAATGCCCCCATTGCCAACTCTTTGAAACTAAAAGGGTGATCGCAGCAGTTTTGCCAACCTGGGTGAAATTGAACGGCAGTTTCTTTCAACCCCTTTGAAGCCAAAAGGGCGATCGCAACACAGCGAAGGGTGGAATATATCGTAGGTATAATCGCTGCCCTTCAACCCCTTTGAAGCCAAAAGGGCGATCGCGACCTACCCACCCGTCATCTAGTGGCGGAAAAGACATAAACTTTCAACCCCTTTGAAGCCAAAAGGGTGATCGCGACACCGCGCACATTGGGAAATCTCCCCGTAACCCTTCGCCTTTCAACCCCTTTGAAGCCAAAAGGGTGATCGCGACCCTGTCGCTTCAATCCCTTGCACAGCCGATTCTCTAGAAGCAACTTTGGCAGATGTTGCTGGTCTTTAAAACTTTCAAGCGGAAAAAATGCATCATTTTTTCTAAATTGCCTGAAAGCTAGACGAAGAAGGGGATACATTTTTGGCAAACGTTCCTGGGATTAAGTCCTCGCTTCGGTCTGCCAAAAATTATAGAGGGGTTCCTCCTTGCTCGGAGGCGAATAGTAGCTGCCACGGCACGTACTCCTGTATCCTCGTAAGGAATGGCTATCTAACCATCATTACGAAAACATACCCCCTTAGTGCTAGGCGCGACCCTGCACTGTATCTGAGAAGTAACTTCTCAGCGGAGGTGGACAGCTACATAGGGGCGGAAAGCAATTAAACTGCCCCACATTGAACACCTACTCCCTAAAGAGATCAGTGCGCTATTGGGAAAATATTAACTTGTCAAGGTTCAAAATTTAGTTACTCTCATGACACTTGAAAGGTATGAGCAGATATGGCAACTTGTTTAGCCCTCTGTACGGGATCTCCCTGGATTAGTTGCTGTCCAGTAACTACCTGAATACCTTCTCTAGTCGCACGATCGCGGATGCATTGCACTAAACGACTGTAGCTCCAGCGATGGAGTCTGAGGCGGAATTGCTTGGCGTACTGATCCTGGAGTTCTTTTTGTTGAGGATGTTTGCGTCTGGCTCTAGCTTGAATATCGCCTTCGAGCATTTCCCGCACATGCTTCAGATCGGGAACAGCGATGCTGCCTGCCTGCCACTTGAGCGCCAAACGAACTAGCTTGGAGGCAAGCGCTCGTTCTACGTATAGTCCTAAAATTGATTCTGCTTGGGTTTCT
>DATNQS010000438.1:0-3940 GCA_036703925.1 Candidatus Sericytochromatia bacterium | reverse complement strand
AGCTGGTTGGCGATGGCTTAAAAATTTGACAAGTAAGATGACCACTTTAACACAATCTGCTGAACCTATTAGACATTAAACGTTGAAATGGTGTGGACTGAAAAGCCAGTGAGGCCTTAGCGATCGTTGCTTCCCATTGATGCTTTTAGTAGGGACGTTACAGGCAATCGTCCTTACAAGCGATCAAGGGAGATTCCAAGGCTTAACCCTATGCGGCTGCAACCCATTGAGCGATCGCCTGAGCTAAACCATCCAGCGTATATGCCTGTGCTTCTGCATCCACCCTGCCCAACAAGCTAGTGCAGGCTTTGGTCGTTTGAGGACCGATCGACGCGATGCAGACTCCATCTAACCAGGCTTGCCAGGAGTTATCTACCTGTGATTGTTCTAACAGTTGACAAAAGTGCTTTACGGTTTTGGCACTGGCAAAGGTAATCACGTCGACAGTGCGGGTTTGGAGGGCGGTCAGAGCCTCAGGTGCGATCGCCTCCGGGCAACGCGACTGGTATGCCGCCACTTCGGTAACAGCCGCACCACGGTCGCTAAAATCTTTCACCAACACATCCCGGCCACCGCTCTCTACTCTTGGGAAAAGCACTCTGGCTCCCTGTAACGAACCAGGGAAATGACTAGCTAGCGAATCGGCAACAAACTCTGGCGGTACAAAATCCGGCTGCAAACCGCGTTGCTCTAGCTTGTACGCCGTCTTATCGCCAATGACCGCAATTTTTAGCCCTGCCAGGGCACGAATGTCGCGAATCTGAGTCGCCAGCCGTTCAAAAAAGTAATCCACGCTGTTTGCAGATGTTAGCAGCAGCCAGTCGAAGTCTGACAGTCGAGCCAGCGCGTGATCCAGTGCTTGCCAGCTAGAAGGCGGCACAATTTCGAGGGCTGGCATTTCGACGACCGTTGCCCCGTCATGCTGGAGTCGTGCGGTAAATTGACCAGACTGACTTGCCGATCGCGTCACCAGCACCGTTTTACCAGCCAGGGGCAGAGCGGCAGTGGTGGCATCAGCAGTGATTGCATCGGACGTTGAATTTGGGGTAGTAAGCACAGTCGAAAAAGGGGGGGAGGAACGGGGTTGAAGATAGGAACGTAGCCTGACAACTTCACCGATTACGATCACACAGGGAGAGAGTGCTGCTGTTGCAGTTTGCTGCAGGATGGTTTGCAGGGTTCCTTCCCAAAGCTGCTGCTGTGACTGACCTGCCCAGCGAACAATGGCGATCGGTGTTTGGGGCGATCGCCCATGCATCTGAAGGCGACGTAGAATCTCAGGCAAGTGTCGCCCACCCATAAGAATAACCAGGGTGTCGATTCGCGCCAGCGCCAGCCAGTCTAACTCGTCTGGTTGATGACCACTAAGCACTGTAAAACAGCGACTTAAGACCGGATCAGTCAGCGGAATACCTGCCAGCAACGGTGCCACCAGCGCTGAAGATAACCCAGGCACCACCTCAAACGCACAGCCTGCTGCCGTCAACGCTTCGATCTCAGCATGACTCCGACCAAAGATAAACGGATCACCACTCTTTAATCTAACCACGTGTTGTCCTTGCAAACAGTGGTGCACCAGCAACGCATTAATCTCTGCTTGTACCATACTAGGCTCACCGCCTCGTTTGCCTACATTAAGCAGCAAGCAGGTTGGTGGTGCTAGCTGTAGCAAAGCGCTGTCTACCAGTGCGTCATAGACCAACACTTCTGCCTTGGTTAGTAGCTGCTGTGCCTGTACAGTTAAATAAGCGGCAGCACCCGGCCCTGACCCGACAAGATAGACGATGCCCATGTTCTTAGCCATGTGTCTCAACACTCTTTGCTTTCAAAAATTCGGAAAACTACGTACGCAACTTGGCAGATGGTCAGTTAGCCTAGACTCAATCTAATCAGCGATCAAGCGCATCTTTACAGGATATCCAGGATGACTACAGTTCCTAAACCTGCCCTGATAGGTTTTGGTGCAGCGATTTTTCTCACGGCTGCCAGTGCTACGGCTGCTACATTGCACTTTCAACCGTCGCTGGTGGCAGGGCTACAAGCTGTCCGCAGAGCGGCAACTGCACCGAAAACGATCTGCAAAACAATAGCGACAGACCCGTCACCACCGCTGAATGTTCGATCTAGCCCAATCGTTGCGCCTGATAATGTCTTGGGCACTGTGCGAAATGGCACCCAATTGTCAGTCGTCGATCGCAATAAAGGTTGGCTGCGGATCAATCAGCCACAAGAGGGCTGGGTTTATGAGAATTTGACAGTCACAAGCTGCATTTCAGCGGCAGCAGAGACAAAAGCCAGCACACCCGTCGCGACTGATGATGGTTTAAGCGTTTTAGCCAAAGCAACTGAACGCTATCAAGCGGGCGACCTTGAAGCCGCGATCGCGCTGGCAAAAGCAATCCCCCCTACCAGCGCAGCATATCAGCCTGCTAAAGGTGCGGTCAATCAATGGCAGCGCGACTGGAAGACCGCAGAAACCACCTTTGCAGAAATGCAACAAGCGTTCGCAGCTAGACGCTGGGAAGACGTACTGAGCAAAGTCCCAACGTTTCCAGAAAATCGCTTTTGGCGGGCGAAGTTAACCCCGATCGTTAAAGTTGCGATCCAGCGGCAGAAGGGCGGCTAAACAGGAGTCCTTACTCCAAGGCTGGCGCATCTAGAGACCGCAGTACTCGACAGGGATTGCCCACAGCGACAACATTCGCGGGAATGTCTTTGTTAACAACGCTGCCAGCGTCGATCGTAGTGTGGTCTGAATGCGCTTGTCTGGTTCTGTTTCAGTTGTCTGGTTGTAGAGCCGCAAGAGCCGTAATGCCCGCTGGCTCTCCGCAGCCAACTCAGCATTATTGGCAAGATACAGCTCACCTGCCAGCATTTTTTGCTTTTCGGTTTTTGGTGTGTCGCTCATGGTGCTTTGGCAGGTATAGCGATCGTTCAACCATTCAGGGCGTTAGCGAACGTCAGGCTTAACTAGACATTTCTTGAATCAGCACATACGGCTGCACAATGAGCGCGTTGAAGCGCGTGGACTGGTTTATGTTCCAGTCTGACAACTGCGTTGGAAACGGCTTATGGATCAGGTTTTCCTCAATCCAGGGTTGGACTCGCGCGGTGTCATCGTTGGCGATCGCCACCGCCACATCCACCACATCCAGCCCCGACTCCACCACAATCAGCGAATCCCGACGCGCATGAGGGGCAAGCCAGTCCCATTCTGCTTCCGCCAGTGCTTCAGCCAGCTCTGTTCTTAAATCACTCATGTAGCAATCCTTTTTGCTATGTAAACGTTTTTAAGCTTTCATCGAACAGCTTTCAGCGTAGAGTTTACTCCTGACTTCAGCTATCGGCTTTCAGGCTTAAATCCTACTATTGACCGCTAACCGCTGACCGCTGACCGCTGATCGCTAACCGCTAATCGCTAACCGCTGACCGCTAACACCCTAGCGCCCCAGATCATGCAGAGCATTAATGGCATCCGCGCATTGCTGAGTAACAGTTTCTAGCGCCTCACGATCGCCCGCTTGCGGTGGTGGAATGACCTCACCAATGCGGATCGTTAAAGGCACCGATCGGGGAGTGGCAGAACCTTTGCGAAAGATAGCGTGAGTCCCCCATAAGCTGACGGGTAACAACGGAGCTTGGGCTTTAGCAGCGAGCCATGCCGCACCCAGCTTGGGATCAGCTATTTTTCCATCAGGTGTGCGTGTGCCCGTGAGAAATACGCCTGCTGCCCAGTTTTGCTCTAGAAACCCCATTGCGGCACGTAGGGCACTGCGATCGGCAGAACCCCGCTTGACAGGATAGGCACCATAGAGAGCGATCGCTTGTTTTAGCACAGGCACTTGGAACAGTTCCTCCTTTGCCATATATGCCACTGGGCGACCGACACAGCAAGACAACAGCGGCGGATCAAAATCGCTGGCGTGATTGCTCACCACAA
>DATNQS010000437.1:0-14713 GCA_036703925.1 Candidatus Sericytochromatia bacterium | reverse complement strand
GGGACTCAATATCTGGCTCTCCATGCTAGTGGGCGCAGGGATGACGGTTTTGGCAGTGCTATTAAGTGAGAAGCTCATCTGGTCGCCTATGCGTGCCCGTCGCGCCAATTCGACCACGCTAATCATTATTTCGATCGGTCTAGCGCTATTTCTGCGCAACGGCATTATTTTTCTATGGGGCGGCGGCAACCAGCGCTATAACCTACCCGTTTCTGAAGCGATCCCTGTTCTAGGGCTGCGGATCGCTTATTACAATCTTGTCGTCATGGTGCTGGCAGTCGCGGCGATCGCGGCTCTCCATTACCTCTTGCAAAACACCCGTATTGGTAAAGCCATGCGTGCCGTTGCGGATGATATTGACCTGGCTCGCGTCACGGGGATTGATGTCGATCGCGTGGTCATTTGGACCTGGATTATTGCGGGTGGTTTGACTGCGCTCGGCGGCAGTATGTTGGGCTTGGTCGAGGCGGTACGCCCCAATATGGGATGGTTTCTGATTTTGCCCTTATTTGCGGCGGTCATTCTGGGCGGCATCGGCAATCCCTATGGCGCGATCGCTGGAGCATTCGTTATTGGCATTGCTCAAGAAGTCAGCACATACTGGCTGGCATCGGAATACAAACTCGCAGTCGCTCTGGTTATGATGGTGCTGGTCTTGCTGTTCCGTCCGCAAGGCATCTTCAGGGGCACTCTTTGAGGAGGGCGATTGTGCGCGAAGGCTGGTGTAGGGACATTAGATGTAATGCCCCTACACAATGAACTGATTTAAATATTCAGGTAGCCTGCATAAATTGCCGCCACCACAAGATTGACACCTAGCAGCAACAGTGCCCAAAAGGTGCGAAAGGGATAGGGTGGTTTACCTGTTTTTGTTACGGGAGAAGCTGGTTTTTTAGCCCGAGCAGTCATAAATAAAGTCTCCTTAAGGGTTGTTTTTAAGACATACCAAAGAATTGCTAACGTTGGTTATACCTCGGGGTGAATCTTAACGTCTTAGCTGTGCGTCTTCCTCTCCTGCATGGTAAGAACTGCGGACAAGTGGACCTGAGCGCACATGGGCAAAGCCCATTTCACAGGCGATTGTTCCCAGGCGATCGAACTCGGCGGGCGTCCAATACTTTGCAACAGGCAAATGCTCTAACGAGGGGCGCATATATTGCCCAATAGTGAGGCGATCGCACCCTACGGCACGTAGATCAGTCAATGTCTCCAGCACCTCTGCCTCTGTCTCACCTAGCCCCAGCATCAACCCCGACTTGGTAGGGATCGCTGGATTCAGTGCCTTCACAACACTTAGGACACGCAGCGATCGCTCATACTTTGCCCCACGTCGCACCGGACCCTGAAGTCGTCGCACGGTTTCAATGTTGTGGTTGTAACAAACAGGCAAGGCCTGCACAACAGTGGCAATGCGCGCCTGCTGTTGGTCATTTGGCTCACCGTCTCGTCCGCCCCAAAAATCTGGAGTTAACACCTCGACCTGCGTACCCGGATTCTGGCATCGAATCTGGGTAATCGTTTGTGCAAACCATCCTGCGCCCTGGTCAGGCAAATCATCGCGTGTCACGGATGTCAGCACCACATAGCGCAGTCCCAACAGACTCACTGACTCAGCCACTTTTCGCGGCTCGTCTGGATCGAGAGGCATCGGTGCGTGTCCTTTATCTACCTGGCAAAAACCGCACGATCGCGTACAGGTAGGACCCATTAGCAAAAACGTTGCCGTCTTTTGGGCATAGCACTCGCCTCGATTGGGACAGCGCCCCTCTTCACAAATCGTGTGAATCTGACGCTGCTTGATGATCCGCTGCACCGTCGAAAGCTCACTTGCCTTTCCAACGGGGCGTTTTAACCATGCTGGTAGACTCTCTAGGGGCGGAGCGCGACGGGCAGTCACAGAATCAAGGGCATTTGTTTCAGCAGGCATAAAGTTGGGCACACTACATTGAACGAGACATTGCTGTCTCAAATTCTAAAGGATTGCCCGTTAAAGGGTTCGAGACAGCAGTACAACTGCCCTAAATCGACGTAGTAACCTCAATCAGAAACAATTCTGACCCGTTGAGGCTATAAACTAGATGGTGCTACAGCAGGATTACCGTTCATCCGGGATACATTTTCTTATTTAGTTGTTACTATCTAAGTCTTCATCCTTAGCAATGTGGTTGCTAGTCCACCTTCAGCTTCTAAGCTGCCTAGTAGATTAAACAACTACATTGAAGCAAGTCACACTAAATACTGTGGCGTTTCACTTACTCATTCACCTTGCAGTCACTACCAGAGGAGTTCAGTTGTGGCAAGTCACAAGATCCTGGTCATTGATGACAGCAACGTCATCCGAAACATGGTTCGGGATATGTTGCCAAAGGGCAACTTTGAAGTCCTGGAGGCTAAAGACGGCGTTCAGGGACTCAGCCTAATTCGTCAGGAACGTCCTAACCTAATCATGTTAGATTTCTTGCTGCCACGACTTAGCGGTTGGGAAGTTTATCAGCAAATCCAGCTTCAACACGACTTGCAGGCGATCCCGCTGGTGCTGATGTCTGGTCGCAAGGAAGAGGTAACTGAAAAACTTCAGGAACCATTTGAATACTTTGAATTTGTTCAAAAGCCATTTGACCAAAAAGAGCTGATTGATGCCATCAAAGCTGCAATGGCGAAGTCAAAACGTCGCCCTGCTGCGGTTGCTCCTACTCCGGTGGCTACACCAAGCACCGCTGCCGCTCCGTCAGGCGATATCGAGGCGCTAAACGAGAAAATTGTGAAGATGCAAGCTGAAATTGATGGCTTGAAAAAGCAAATGAGCCAAATTCTCAACTTCATTCGCCAAAAGCTGAAATAGTAATCTACTGGGCGCGATCGTGTTTCAAGCGGCTAGGGCTTAAAAAGCTACATGCTTACCATTGCCGCTTAAACGAACAGTTTTGAGGCGCTACTCGCTTGCCCGAGAATGTGCCAGAGCAAGCCTGTCCCGAAGCTGATTGGTTCTGCTTTTACTCGTCAAGCCGATAAAGCACCTGCACCTTGTTGCCCGATGACGGATCATCGGCTGGGTAAACACCAACCTGGCTAGTTCCACGCTCTGGGCGGATGAGTATTTGTACGTCATTATTTAACTGAAACCCCCTCTCACTACCACCTGGAACATCTGTACTGCGTTGCGGTGAAAATGGGACGGGGGCGTTAGGGGTTGGTCTTGCCACTGATCGTTCTTCCAGTCCATCTAGGGCTGCGGCTGAACCCATCGGTTCTGCTTGGGCATGGGCAGCCGAGCCAAAACTAGTCAGCATCAAAACGGTGCCATACGCTGCGATCGCTCTAAACATCATGGTGACTCCTGACAGGATATTGTTTTTACGTTGGTATTTAAGTGTCTCTAACGCTCCATGTTATGGCACTGAGAATCAAAGCCTTTCATGTTATGGAGAGCCTGCGGCTGTAGCAAAGTAGCAATGTGCTGCTAACGGTTGGCTTGAGAGCTTAATGCCCCATTAGTAAACTTGGCTAAGGTTTAACAAAATGCTTCGGAATTAGCATCACGCCTACGGCAGATTAAGCAACAGCAGGGTGGTAAATGACTGCAAGGGTGTCGGCTTTGATGCCGCAGGCGTTACTTTCCGTTAGCTTTTAGTTTAGTTTCCAGGATGCAAGCTACCGCGTTTGAATCTTAACGTCGGCTGCTAACTGCTCATATAAGTGGTTAATGCTTTAGGACGACTAGATTTAGTGCTTGGACTTGAGACAATCGATCGTAGACTATAGACTAGGGCATCTGGGCAATGCTTTTAAGCCCCATCTTTTTTGTAAGCTTAGAGATCGTGTAAGCTCAAAGATTCAACTAAGCCCAGCAATCAACGTCCAAAGTCTAGAGTTTCAAGTCCTATGGCTGCTTCCTTTTCCTTTGATGTCGTAAGCGAGTTCGATCGTCAGGAGTTAGTCAACGCCCTCGATCAAGCAACGCGCGAAATTCAAAGTCGTTACGATCTGAAAGATACGAAAACGACGCTTGAGTTGAGCGAAGACACAATTACAGTCAGCACCGACAGCCAATTTACCCTTGAAGCCGTTCATAACCTGCTGAATATGAAGGCTGTCAAACGTAATTTGTCGCTAAAGATTTTTGAGTACGGCAAAGTCGAATCGTCTAGCGGCAACCGTGTGCGGCAAGAGATTACACTGCGAAAGGGCATTAGTCAGGAGATTGCCAAGCAAATTTCTAAGCTGATTCGGGATGAGTTCAACAAAGTGCAGCCATCGATTCAAGGCGATTCGGTGCGGGTAAGCGCCAAGGCAAAAGACGATTTGCAAGCTGTAATGCAGCGTCTTAAGCAAGAAGAGTTACCCGTCGCGCTGCAATTTACTAACTATCGGTAGGGGAAGCTGCGAAGTCTAGGGTGTAGGGTAGAGGGTGTACGGTAGAGAACTACGGGTGCCCATGTCGGATCACCAGGCTGAAGCTCATGAGGTACATAAAGGACGCCTGCGGCTCTGGTGGGAAACGCTCTCTCCACTAGCAAAGGCGTTGCTCATTTTTTTGGCGGCTCCGTTGCTGGTGCTGAATGGTTGGGCGCTCTTTGCGATCGCTGACTACTTCCATTCTCTCATTGTCATTTTGGTGGCGGCTTCGCTGATTGCTTTCCTGCTCAACTACCCTGTCAGCCTTATGCAGCGACAGGGGGTACCGCGTGGACGAGCCGCAATCGTTGTCTTTTTGCTGGCATTATCGCTTTTGTTAGCGGGTGGCATTACATTACTGCCGAGTGCGCTTGATCAAGCTCGTCAACTTGTAGCTCGCTTACCTGAATGGTTTGACTCAGGACAGCGGCAACTCATTATTCTCAATCAACAGCTAGAAGGTACGAACCTGCCGCTTGATTTGAGCCTCCTGGCAGAACAGGTAAACGATCGCCTGAAGAGCCAGTTACAGCTGATTGCAGCACAGGCGTTAAGCGTTGCTGTCTTCACTGTCACCAGCTTGTTAGATGTGTTGCTTACGCTAGTGTTGACGTTTTATCTGTTACAAAACGGCGATTTGCTCTGGGAAAGTCTCATAGGATGGCTACCTGTAAGAGTGCAAAAGCCGTTTTCAGAAACGCTGCGTCTAAGCTTCCAGAACTACTTTTTAAGTCAGTTCATCCTGGCTACCTGTATGGGGTCGATTTTAACGCTCATCTTTTTGTGGTTAGCCGTTCCTTTTGGGTTGTTGTTTGGATTAACGATCGGTACGATGGCGCTTGTGCCCTTTGGTGGCTCTGTTGGCATTGCGCTAGTAACGCTACTCGTTGCCCTGCGAGATATCGGACTAGGAGTTAAAGTACTAGCCGCGTCGTTGTTAGTGCAGCAGATTCTCGAAAATTTGGTGGCACCACGAGTGCTGGGTAGTGTTACTGGGCTGAATCCAGTCTGGATTTTCGTCTCAATTCTGACGGGTGCGCGTGTGGGTGGACTCTTAGGCGTGATTGTAGCCGTACCAACTGCTGTCGTTCTCAAAAACATTCTTGTAGCGATGCGATCGTCCAGAGGGATGGGTGGCGGGCAGCCGCTTACTGATCAGTCTAACCTTGAAACAAATAGTGAATTACCGACTCAAGCAGAAGGGACGTTCGCGCCTCTTGACACATCCCATATTGAACATGTAGAGGCTGAGGAATCGATCGTCCGTGATGCACCTACACTCAGAAATTAGTTACTATTCTGAGCATTCAGAGTAAAGGCTGCTACGTGAAATGCAGTTCTGATGCTTAACGTTTGTACAGCAGCGCTCCTAACTGATTCTTACCCTTTGGCTTTGAGATTAACCATCAGCTGTAATTTGAGCAATGAGCGCTTTCAACGTTGCTTCGGCCTGAGCGTTTTCTACCTGGCAAGTACCAGCATTGGCGTGCCCACCACCACCGTAGGTAAGCATTAACTCACCAATATTCGTCTTAGACGAGCGGTTAAAGATCGATTTTCCAGTGGCGAAGACGGTATTTAGCTGCTGCCGTCCCCACATGATATGGATTGAAATATTGGTTTTTGGAAAGAGCGCATAGACCATGAATCGATTGCCTGCGTAAATCACCGCTTCATTGCGTAAATCAAGCATGACTAAGTTTTGATGAACTGTTGCACACGCTTGAATCTGAGCCTTGAAGCGTGACTCTTGTTCAAAGTACAGGTCAACCCGTTCTTGTACATCTGGCAAAGTAAGAATTTCGTTGATCGACTGCGTTTTGCAGCAGTCAATCAACTGCATCATTAAGTTGTAGTTAGAAACGCGAAAATCCTTGAAGCGACCTAAACCTGTCCTCGCGTCCATTAAGAAGTTTAGTAAGGTCCAACCTTTAGGATTGAGTACTTCCTCGATCGAAAATTGGGCAGAATCAGCTTTATCAACGGCTGTCATCATCAGCGGCGAAACGTTAGGAAAACGCTCCTGCCCACCAAAATGTTCGTATACGACTCTGGCGGCTGAAGGAGCTTCTGGCTTAATGATGTAATTATCTTTTTGCCCCTGATTTCTTAGCGTTTCACTAGAGTGATGATCAAAGACTAAATAGGCACTTTCGACATAGGGTAAATTGGTCGTGATATCATTTGCCGTAATCTCAATCTTGCCATCCTGCATATCTTTAGGATGAACAAACTTGATTTCGTCAATTATGTCCAGTTCTTTCAGCAGAACAGCACAGACCAGCCCATCAAAGTCGCTTCTAGTCACTAACCGATACTTTGTACTCGCTGATATCATGTGCGTCCTCTTTTCTTCAGCAATCATCTATCTTCAAGGTTCCCAAGATGCTGCTGGTTTACACACCCTTGAGAAACTCCTGAGAAGGAGCAGCATTGAAAACAGGCAGACTCTAGTCGATCAACTGCAAGTGCTTGTCGAGCAATGCGTCGGTCAAGGATAGCAGTATAGGTAAGCAGAAACGCTGTGAGCGTCATTGCAGAAGCGATCTGTCGGCGCGATCGCTAGCCTGCGGAGCTTGTTGACATGTCACCCCTTTAATCCTTTACCGATCTACGTCCCTACTAAGCAGCTATGACTGTAACTCTGCTAGAGTTCTCGCATTTGCCGGCGTAGGTTATCTAGCTCTCGATCGGTTTCAGAGTTGGTAGCCGCCTGACTTGCGGGAAGCTGGGCAGTTGGGGAACCGCCAGTGAGCTGGTTTTTCATCGCGGCAAGTTCGGCTTCTACCTCGTCAGCTTCCCCAAGGGCAGCAATACGCTTTTCCAAATCATCAGTGCCAAGTTCAGCAACGGCTTCTGATTGAGCTTCAAGCTGCAAAACTTTTTCTTCCATACGCTCAAACGCCGAAATCGCGCTGCCTGTACCGACGCGTCCCATCATGTCGTTAATTTGCTGAGATGCTTTTGCTGATCGCGCTCTGGCAATATACAAATCTTTCTTGGTCTTAGCTTCAGAGATTTTGCTTTCCAGCTTCATCATGTTTTGTTTGAGCTGAGTTACGATCGTCGATTGCTGTTCAATCTGCGATCGCATTGCCTCTGCCGTATCCTGGTAAGACTTTCGTCGCGTTAATGCTTCTCGCGCCAGTGTCTCTTCGCCCTTTTGCAACGCTAGCTGTGCCCGACGGTACCATTCATCAGCCGTTGTTTGTGCTTGAGAGCATTGCCGTTCCGTGCGCTTTTGGGTTGCGATCGCCTGTGCTACAGCTTGCCGCAGTTGGATCAAATCCTCCTGCATATCTAGCACGGCTTGCTCCAGGATTTTCTCCGGATCTTCGGCACCGCTTACCAAGCTGTTCAGGTTAGCGCGAATCACCCGCATGATTCGGTCGAAAAGTCCCATATGCTCTCCGGAGATAATAGTTTCGAGTTTTGAGTTTCCAATGGTGTGGTAACGCAGTTCAATGCAAGCCTTACCGTACCAAACTCAAAGCGTTTCTCAATCCTACCGTACCTTTTCAGTTCGTACCTCCTACCGTTTATAGACCTCAGTAGAAGAGAGTCCCTGATCACGTAAGCGCTCCACGTTTGCTTTCACTTCAGTTTCATTGCGGGCTGCGCCAACCTGCACGATCGTTTTGCCATCGGGCAAGGTGCGTACAAAAGCATCGGGTACGACTTTTCGGGCATTTTCTAGCGTCTGGTCGTTTTCAAAGGGAATCCCAACTTTGTATTGATAGGCGCTAGATGGCTCTTCTGTAGACTGGCTGCTAGCTGTTGGCGCTGTAGTTGTAGCTGGAGCCGTAGCTGCGGGCGCACGACGCACGGGTGCAACAGGTGCCTGCACTGGCTCTGGGGCACGGAGCGGAACGGTTTGGGTAGGTTCGCTGGTACGTGCGTAGGGACGGCTAGAGTTTGACGTTACGGCTGGGACGGATACCTGTGCAGGTGCGGCAGGCTCATTTCTAGGTTGGGATTCTACAGGTGCGGTCGTTGTTGTTACCCTTGGCTTACTGCTGGGTGTAGCTGTGACCTGTTTGCTTAAAGCGGTGGAAGATGATGCTCCTGGACTAACGTTAATGGTGCCCAGATTATTCAAATTCAGCTCTGGGAGTTCGCGCTTGGCTAGATCTGGCTGTGGTGGAGCGATCGCTCTTTGGCTGGCGCTCTGTTCTGGAGCCAAACCAGCATCATTGCTCCGTTTTGCTGTTAACCACGGCAAACTGGACGGATTCATAATGACGTAACCAAACATGGCGCTAGAAAGCAGTAACAGCAGCATTGCCCCCACCCCTAATGGTGTAAGCAAACTTTGCATAAAGTGGCGCTCTGCTTGCACTTCGGCTTGTTGGTCAGCAAGGCTGCGTAGTAACTCCTCAGACGACTCCAAATAATCATCCAGGTCAGGGTTGCCAGCTTGAGCTAGGGCATGGGCATCCTCTCCACCAGCTAGCGGTACGTTGCTGTTAGCATTGTCTTGGGGCGTATCCGTTCTAAGGGCGATCGCTCCATCAAACGGTTGAGGGGTAGCTGTAAAAGCAGGTATTGGCTTATATGTATCGGGTACAGCCGCTTGTCCAGCAACATCTGCCAGTCGCTGATCTAGCAACGGTACTGGTTTCGCGGCGGGGTTATTAAGTCCACCAGCCGTCGCTGAAACTGCTATTAGATCAAGTGACTCGGATGAGCGCTTGCGACCGGGTTGACGTACAGTACGTCCAGCAGCCGTCCGTTGTCGCCGATAACGCACCAACTCATCTTCAAGCTGAATGTCCAGATGTGCTAAAGCAGTACTTAAGGCAGGATGAAGCGCGATCGCTTGAGACAACTGGTTCGGTGGTTCTACTTTAGGATTTTGACGCATTACTCACCTTCTACTAATACGCTTACTAATGTTAGTTTTTGAAGCGAATCATGATTGAGCCACTGGATTGTTTTAAATCGCTCAATGAAAAAACTTCTTTTTGAACGGCTAGATTGCTCTCCGCCGCCTGTTATACATTCAGGCTATAACATTTGAGACTATGTATAACCCTGGTTATCAACCTTGGGTGTTCTGTAGATGCATTGTTGCCTAACCTTCCTGCTTGTTCGCAGTTTACATTAAGCACTGAGCTAACGTTATACACTTTTTTGCACGATTCTGCACCCCTTTCATACTTTCAATGACGCTATGTCTTTCAAGTCTATTGATCACGTTTTAGATCAACTTGGCGATCGCTATCGGCTGCGCGATCAACAGTATTCTCAACGGCTGCTCAAGGCTTGGGTTGAAGCGGTAGGTTCAGTAGTGGCAGCTCAAACCCGGCCACTCTCAATGCATAACGAAGTGCTGCGAGTAGCGACATCGAGTGCTGCTTGGGCACAAAATTTAGTTTTTGAGCGCCAACGCATTCTGGCAAAACTTAATGTGTTACTCTCGGCATCGCTGACGGATATTCGGTTTTCTAATGCCCAATGGCAAACCCAATCTCGATCAGCGTTTAATGAGGAGCTACAGACAGAACTCTGGCAGCAGCACCCTAGTCGTCTGACGGATGCAGTGCGATCGATTGACGTGCCGCAATCAGAGCGCTTAACAGATCCGCTGCTCGCCTTCGCGCTCTGGAGAAAACTCATGCGGGCACGTACTCAAAATATGCCGCTTTGCCCGCAATGCCAGTGCCCTACCCCCTCTGGTGAACTCAAGCGTTGGGCGCTCTGTTCGCTTTGTGCAGCGAAACAATGGTAGGAGTAACGACTCAGCAGCGTTGTAATTATTGCAGATGCTTGCTTTCTGGCTGAACTGCCAGATGCTTTAAGTAAATATACGAGTACCTTTCTGCTTTTCTAGCAAGCTTGTGACGGGGATCATCCGTTGAACTGCCTACAGATAGTTATAGTTAGCAACCTAGTTGCTTGATTTTACGGATTCTGCGGTACTCTTTTGGAGCTTTGCTTAAGGCAGAAAATGTCCTAATAAAAGTGAGGTTAGTTTGCATAGCCTTTGATCCCTCTTGCGTTTTAAACAAAATGCAGCCCTTTTGTAAAGGAACTAAGCCGAATCCACTATTAAAAATGTTGCTCTTGATTTCATAAAAGTGAAAACAATATAAAACCTGTTTTGTGGCAGAGAACGCTAGATTCAGTACGCCATCCTGTCTCCAGCGCTTTGTTGAGTACATAGTAGGAAAAAGCTGCATCCAAAATGGAGTGAATAATACCTTTAAAAGTCTCGTATATGAAACCCTTGTCTTCCTCCACATCTGTTTGTCGGCGCTGTCAATACTATGCGCCAGAGGGGCGACGTGGGGGGTACTGCCAGCAGCTTAATGTCGCTGTTCAGGGTGCCTGGACTGCTTGTGCACTAGCGATCCCACCCTTTTCTCCAGCATGGGAAAACCTGGAGGATATTATGGCGTGGCAGCAAAAAAATCTAGCTGCAATGCAAGCGTCAGCGGAGTCAGCTATGACTGAGGCCCTGTTAGATGCTCCAAGAGCCGCGGCTTCAAGCTTGAGCGAGAGTGTGACAATGCAGTACGGCGAATTGGCAGAACCTGCCTGTAACAGTGTTATCTCTAACCACATAGAGCAGACTCATATGACACAGCCCCAAGCGCAGCTTCTGCCAGTGACGCACGTCCAAAGGCTGGGGATCAAAGCTTTGTGGATGTGAGACTTACTCCTCGGCGGAATCTAATGGATGTGATCCTCTTTGACCTTACACCTGGATGTGCAGGGGCGTTAAACTGACCACGATGCCAGCACAGATACCGAAGGTTGCTATGACGGTGACAACAGTGAGCCCCTGCTGATAGGAACGATGAGTGCAAGCCGTCACCTTATTCAATTGCCTAATGAGGCTGTGGTCGCTAGATTTGCTAGGGTTACAGCGGCTCAAGCAGTCTCAGGTGATGCTAAACACAGCTTCTTCTTGCTCTTTGTTCTCTCATGAATCATCTAGCCCTGCCCACAAAACGGAGGACTACTGAACCAGCAGGGATTAAACTGTTGTGCCAACCTAACGTGACTATGCAGCAATCGTCTGTCTCTAGCCCGTAAATGCATTCAACTCTATAACGGATCGCTTTAATAGAGGCGGTCTTGTACGTGGGCGCGAGTGCGGTCATCAGGTGCGCAACTGAACAATCTTGTCAAAAATAAATAGATTGCAAGCCGTTTTGCCATGCAGCCATGTCGCTACATGATGCCCTGCAATGACTGAGCCGGACGAGGAGTCGTGCTTCAGCGTTACTACCCCCTCTCAAAATCTGCTTTTGAGTTGAGGGCTTCAATCCTAAATGAGGTGAAAAGTTTAAAAGTTCTAGGAAATCAGGGTTTCAAATGGCTCTTGGGAGTGGGAAGGCTATAGAGATGATTAAGGATCTGCTGCATACCAGCGCCAAGGCTTATCACCGCGTGCCTGCTGGAGGATAGGTGCGTTCTCTCACTTCCCCATCGCTCCTTAGGAGGATTTTAAAGTCAAAAAGCGTGAATTTTTATGAAAAAAAGTTTGTGTATCTTGCTACAATGATGTCGAACCAGGGAATACTAAAAAGTAGTAACTTAACTGTACGTTTGGGAGCGCGCAGGCAAGTTTCCTTCCATTTGAGAGAACAACGTATGCTTTGATCTGACCAGCCTTAGTGCTGGTCTTTTTTTTATGAAACATTGCGCTCGTGGCAGTTGTGTTCTGCCCAGCCTTTTGTAAGTGGTCAAATTCCTTCAAAAACAATCGTTCATGCATCTTTCTCTCTGGTATGGCAAAGCTGACGGACTGGGAAACTGATCGCTCGCAGCATTCGTCTGGCATTCGTCTATAGTTGCACCAGAACAAATCGTTAGACGCTGTAGGCAAAGCTGCTGTGGCATTGAAGTACGCACTGGTACATGAATGGTTAACGCCCAAAGCAACGGGTGGTTCCGAGTTGGTTGTGCAGGAAATTCTCAAGAGTGTAGAGGCTGATGTCTACGCGCTGATTGATTTTGAGTCGACTAATCCTGACAGCTATTTGTTTAAGCGCACGATCGGCACCACTTTCTTACAGCAGTTTCCCTTTGCCCGTAACGGCGTGCAAAAGTATTTGCCGTTGCTCCCGCTGGCAATCGAGCAACTTGACCTGCGTGGTTACGACGTGATTCTCTCGTCCTCTCATGCAGTAGCAAAAGGTGTTTTGACAGGAGCGAACCAGCTTCATGTCTGCTACTGTCACGCGCCTATGCGCTATGCCTGGGATATGACCTTTGACTATCTGCACAGCAGTACGGCTGGACGGGGAGCACAGGGTTTGCTCACACGCTACTTGCTCCACCGTGTACGGCAATGGGATGTACTCTCAGCCAATCGCGTCGATTACTTCATTGCCAACTCTAACCATACAGCGCGGCGGATTTGGCGCTGCTATCGTCGTCCCGCAGCAGTCATCTATCCACCCGTTGATACCGAGCGGTTTTGCTTTCAGCCCCAGAAACAGGATTTTTACGTCACAGTCTCGCGCCTCGTCAGCTACAAGAAAATCTCGCTGATTGTCAAAGCGTTTAATCAGTTGGGTAAACCCTTAGTCGTCATTGGTGACGGTCCAGAGCTAAAGCAAATTCAGCAGCTTGCTCGCTCAAATGTGCAGGTGTTGGGCTGGCAGCCTGATGCTGTGGTAGAGCAATACATGACGCAGGCGAAAGCGTTTGTTTATGCGGCATTTGAAGATTTTGGCATTGCGCCAGTAGAGGCGCAGGCATGCGGTACTCCTGTCATTGCTTATGGCTTGGGGGGAACTTTAGAGACGGTGCGTGATGTCAAAGAATATGGTGATCTGAGTACTGGAGTCTTATTTTATGAGCAAACGGAAAGCGCGATCGTGGATGCTGTAAAAACGTTTGAACGGTATCAATCAGCACTGAATTTAGAGACTGTGCGAGCGCACGCACTCTCGTTTAGCCCTACCATTTTTCAAGATCGCTATCGATCCTTTATCGAGCGCTGTTATGACGAATTTCAGCAGCATCTTTCATCTACTAATAAGAGGGCAGACGGATACTGCCAGTCAGCGGATATATGAAATAGAAGGCTTATGGAGCCAGCCTTTATCGCTTTGTCAGTCAGTGCTTATAGCTGCCCTTTAGGCACTAGTAACGAGCTGCCTCCTCTTGCGATTACATCATTTTTCGACTGAATTGGCAGCAAAAACTGCGTAGAAGGGGTGAGTGGCTTTATGATAATGACTGTGTGGTGTGGTGTGGATGTGTGAAGGAGTAAAATGACTGCCGAAAGCCAATTAATCTCTGGCAAGACAATTCGTGCATTCTTAAGGCGTGGTGTTACATCGCTGCTTGAGAGAAGCTTAAACGGAGAGTTTGCCAAACGGCTGTTTGATATTACATTTTCCCTGACTGTTCTGATTGTTTTTGCTCCGGTTTACCTTCTGCTGATTGCGTTGATTGCGCTCAGTTCTCGTGGTCCCATTTTTTACGTTCAAGAGCGCGTTGGCAGAAACTATAAATCGTTTGGCTGTATTAAATTCAGAACGATGGTACGAAACGCCGATGAGGTGTTGATGGAGATGATGGAGACCTCACCCGGTCTACGTCAAGAGTTTCAAAGCAATTTCAAGCTGCGACGTGACCCACGCATTACAAGCATTGGTCGCTTCTTACGAATTACTAGCCTGGATGAATTCCCACAGTTTTTAAACGTCCTTAAGGGAGATATGAGTGTCGTTGGACCGCGTCCGGTCGTAACTGAAGAATTAGAACGGTACGGTAACTATGCCGATCGCGTTTTCAGTATTCGTCCCGGTATTACTGGTCTATGGCAGGTGTCTGGACGAAATGACATTCCTTACCCCAGACGTGTTCAAATTGATATCTATTACGTTAATTGCCGGAGTCTTTTAATGGACTTGGGCATTGTCGCTCGGACGCTTGGCGTTATACTTTACCCGAAAGATAATGGGGCATACTGACTGCCTGTATTAATTGACTGTATGGCTAACTGCATGGAAAGCAGCATTGCAGTTAATTTAGAGACATTGCGTGCGCGGCTCGAGCAATTGGTTAACCTAATGGTGTTGCTGTCACTAAGTTGGCAGCAGCTACTCTGGATATCCTTATGAGTGCTGGCTAATGCCGTTTCCAGTCACGTTTAAATCGATCGCTCTGCTGCTCACTCCCAAGCGACTAGCAATCCTTGAGGCAATCCTGATTGGTCTCGTTGCCGCGCTGGCAGCCGTTCTGCTTAAGCAAAGCATTCAGTGGTTGGGTGGCTGGCGGCTGAAAGAAGCGATGTCACAACCAACCTGGTTGCTGATACCAACAGTGGGTCTGGTCGGCGGTCTTTTGGTTG
>DATNQS010000436.1:0-2706 GCA_036703925.1 Candidatus Sericytochromatia bacterium | reverse complement strand
CCGTCCCATCATGGCTCGCGCTAGATCTAACCGCGAATCAGGTGTTTGGATGGCTCAAAATGACGGCTGAGTGAGGTAAACTCCAGTCATATTCTAGCTGGTGGAAGCTATATGACATTTTGTGAAGACCTGAAGTCGATCGTCGATCGCAAGCATCTTTTGACCCATCCCTTTTACATCGCCTGGACAGAAGGCAAGCTCACCCGCACTCACCTGAAGCATTACGCGATCCAGTATTTTCAGAATGTGCTGGCGTTTCCGACTTATCTGAGCGCGGTGCATTTCAACACGCCCTCTTTTGACAACGCGATCGCTGTTCGCCAAGAAATTCTCGAAAACCTGATCGAAGAAGAGCGTGGCGAAACCAACCATCCCGCCTTGTGGAAGCGGTTTGCAGAAGCGCTTGGTGCAACAGAAGCTGAACTAGCAGCAACCTCTGCCCTGGCAACGACAACGAACCTGGTAGATACCTTCCGTCAGCTTTGCCTGACTTCGCCCTTTTACGCAGGCTTGGCAGCGCTGTATGCCTACGAATCGCAAATTCCCGACATTGCAGCCGTCAAAGTGGATGGACTAAAGCAGTTCTACGGCATGACCAATCCAGAGGACTATAAGTTCTTCACAGTGCATCAGCAAGCGGACGTGTGGCACACCGCGACCTCACAGAAGCTCATTGAGCAGTACGCTGATACACCTGAAAAGCAAGCCGAAGCACTGAAAGTGGCTGAAAAAGCCGCTGATGCGCTCTGGCAATTCCTGGATGGCGTGTACGAAACTTACTGCCAGGACATCATGCCTGAGCCTGTAGCAGCGTAAGCCAGTTCCGCTTCTGTTGTGATCATAAAAAAGTGGGGCAGAGCGCTAATTCTCTGTCCCACTTTGTTTTATAACCCGATCATGTTTTATAACCCGATCGGTTAGATGGAGATGAAGTCGTACGTGGTGAGGCTGCTTGCCTGCACACCTGACAGTACTGCTAACGTTGCCCCCTGACGCTTGATGAGCGTGTCGTTGGCATTCAATTCAGTGCCTTGCAGAATCGAGAGCCGATTGAAGCCCAAGCCTGCTGGCAGCGAAATGAGGTCAACGCCATCTTCAAAGTCGGCGATCGTTTGAGTGCCACCCTGGGTCAGCACGAAAGTGTCATATCCAGCACCGCCCCGTAAGACGTTTTCGCCAGTGCCACCGCGCAGCCAGTCATTGCCTGCGCCACCATCTAGGAAGTCGTTACCTGCGCCACCATCTAGGAAGTCGTTGCCTGCGCCACCTCGCAGCCAGTCATCGCCACTTAGCCCTCGGATATCATCGTCGCCACCCTGACCATTGATGATATCGTTCGAGCCAGCCAAGCCCTCAAGGTTGTTGTCTAAGTCATTAAGGAACGTGACCGTGTTGCGATTAAAGATGCGATCGTTCGTCCATTCGGCATTGAACACATCAAAGCTATCCTGAACCTGCGCCTGCCCCTCAAACAGGATATTGCCAGCATTCACGCTACCACCTGTCTTTAGCAGCAGATTGTCCAGGTTGTCTAGGGCAAAGTCAATCAGCACCACTTTGGTTTCTGCTACGCCCTCAAACGTGACTTCCAGGTTGCCGCTGACTTGATTAAGCAGCAGATTTTGGGCAGTGAAACCTGCACCTGTGAATTGGAGGGTATCAAGTTCAGCAAGCGCAACATCGGAGACAGTAAGACCGCGACCGATGCCGCCAAAGTTTTCGATGACAGTTGTTTTGCCTGGGCTAATGGTGAAAGTGTTTTGTCCGTTGGCTCCATCTAAAGAGATGGCACTCAGCCCTGCCACACCGACCCGTGGATCGAGGTTGAGGGGCTGCTCCAGTTGCAGCAGGATGATTTCGTTGTTGTCGATCGCGGGTGGACGACCGACAGAGAACGGGTAGTTGTTGTCGTTGGCAACCAGAATCGTGTTGGCATCAATCACCAACACATCTTCGATCGTCTGAAACGGCATTTGGTACGTGGTACTGCCGTCTTTGTTCAGATCGTTAGGGTCTTTGATGTCCAGCAGGTTGGCGATTTCTGTCTTAGCCACGAAGCCGTTGTCATCCTGCTGCGAAAAATCGACCTTGAAGATCTTCTTGAACTGGGCAGCACCCGCCTGGTTGTTGTCGCGCTCGATGATCAGGTATTCGTTGCTGTTGACGACTGTAATATCGCCGATCGCATTCGCGGGATTTTCGAGCTGGTAGTAACCGACCAAGCCTTCGTACTGCTTCGTTGCCACGTCAAACTCGTAAATCCGCAGTGCGCCTGCTGGATCACCGACGACCGTGCCTTCTAGCAACGGGTACAGTGTGGACTTGTCAGGGCTGATTGCCAAGCCTTCAAACCCTTGGGAGCGACCTAAGTTAGCCACGGCTGGCGGGGTGATGAACGTACTACGCGCATCTTCGCCGGTGCCGGGAAAGTCGGTAAAGTAGCCATCTACACCCAGTTCAATGAATTGCTTGAACTCAGCCAACGGATCGCCGTTGTAACTATCGGGCAGGAAGAAGCTCTCGTTGCGGAAGGTGTAGGGATGCACCAGCAAACCCGCCGCATGAGCATCAGCAACCAGTGAAGTGGGAGTGCCTGTGATGCGATCGCCATCGCTAATTTGCCCATCGCCATTCAGGTCATCAGGACGACCATCGTTGTTGCGATCGACCGTTGCCAGAGGCACAATCCGCTGTTTGTTAGGACCA
>DATNQS010000435.1:0-4591 GCA_036703925.1 Candidatus Sericytochromatia bacterium | reverse complement strand
GGCAGGTAAGAAATCACTCTATCTTTGCTTTTCTTCTTACTCAACAGCTTTACCATTGCCTTGATCATTACCATGCAAATCTAGCAGAGTTGATTGAAGCCTACGGGGTGAACGATCAATGCCTTTTAACAATTCAATATCATCTCCAGAACAAGTGCCCAGTTCTCCAGCGATCGCCAGCCCCGCTAAACCATTGCATACATTGTCGAAAAGCCAATGACGAGATAGCTAACAGCCATCGACAAAAACGCGATCGCATAAATGCCCATGACCGACAGTCGTGCTTTGATTTGTTTGTAAGCGATCTTACTGGCGGCACTGAACAACGTAGCAAAGGCGATCGCCAAACCACTCTGCGAGGCATTCGCATCAAACAGTTGCTTTAAATAAAACGGTAACTGCACCGGAATCAGATAAAACACCATCTGCGCTAAGAGCGCCACAACATAGGTTAAACCTGCAATGCGCCAGGGAAAAACAGCAGGAGGAGCATCCCCCAGGCGTTGAGTATCGGCGGTGCGATCGGGTTCTGGCAATACAAACACCACAAGCGGAAAGATTAAAAGTGCCAGCAGGTAAATCAGGAATGGCATTTGCCAGTTCACATCTGCCAGGAAGCCACCCAGCGATAGAAACACTACTCCACCTAAGCCATAAACGCAGCTTGAAAGCCGAGAAACGGCATTGCAAAATGAAGGGATGAATTGAGCACAATAGTGATCCAATGCTTAGAGTGCAAAATCATGCCTCGTTTGAGTTTCGCAAGGCAAGCGTGCGTCAGTTGTTTTCCCTTTAACTTTGCACTCTTAATTGAAGAATCAACTTTGGGGGAGCAGGGGCGTTCTACAGTATTCTAGATAGCCTAACGTTCTATTGCGCTGAATATGGATCGCTTTACTGTCGCTGTCATCACCCAAACGCCGAAGCCCCAGCAAGCGATTTATGCGGCGATGCACCAGGACTATGCAGAAGCCTTTGTGTGGGACGATCGCGATACCTGGCCCGATGAAACCAAGTGCGGCGAAATTGTGGTCAGGAACCTACTATCAGGTAATCGGGGTCACTATGGACCGCTAGAACATCCCCAAATCGTACTTAACTGCGGTTGGTTTCCGCACAGCACGATGCAGCAAATCCGCACTCATCGCGTCGGCGTGAGTTTCGATGTCCAGTCATTTCGCTATACAGGACAGCGTCTTTTGGATGTCGCGCTGGGCAAGCAAGACGTGGAAGAAGTGTTCTATTTGCGTCCGTTGGGAGCCTACAGCGATCGCCAGGGTAAGCGCTACGAGTACACTGAAGCCATTCGCCAGCAGGACGTGGAATGGTGCCTGGCTGCCTGCAAGCGCTACCAGGAGCGGATTCATCAAGGCTTCTCTGAAGAACACGCGAGGGGACTCATTCCCTTTGATGTGCGGCAGCATTGGGTAATGTCTGCCAACGTGCGATCGCTCATGCACCTGCTCGATTTGCGCTGGAAGCTCGATGCTCAACTGGAAGCACAAAAACTGTGCGAAGCCATCTGGCCTCACTTTCAAGCCTGGGTGCCCGCGATCGCCGACTGGTATGAAGCAAACCGACTCAAAAAGGCCCGCTTGTCACCGTAAGGTCTTCTGTTAACGAAAGGAACTTAGCACCACACAAAGCACGATCGCAGTCGCAACCGCCTTCAAAACGTCATTGCTTGGTCAGTATGCTCCACAAAAAACATGGCATAGAGAATAAGAACGGTTGCAGCAACCTCTAAAAAATGTTGCCAATGAACAGCGTCAAAGCAAGCCAAAGGCTAAGAAAAACGGAAGCAGCTTGAGATGACTAAACGGTGCTAAAGGTCATGGGTCAAAAGATTCCAGGCCTTTGAGCGGCAAAACTAGGCTTTATGCAAACGATATAGTCATGTCTAATCGTATGCCCTTTTATAGACACGGGCGTTTGACGCGCCGTTTCGCATTATGCCATTCACACAAAGCGATATTCTTTTGCTAGCGAAACAACCCCATGTGGTGCGTGTACTGTCCTCGCTGCTGAAGCACTCTCATTACACAGTTGCCAGTACCAGCTTAGAAGAGCAGGCGCTGGCGCAAATTGATCGCAAACCACCGTTCCTGATTATTTTGGCTGGCGACACTCAGCATTGGTCTCAGCCGTTGCTGAGACAACTGCGACAGGCTGCTAATGTCCATCGCATCACGCTGGTAGCGTTGACCGACTTTCACACGCCTCGCTGGATGCACCAAAATGAAGCCCCTGACTTTGATGGCTTTTTAGTCTATCCCTTGGGTGGTGAAGTGCTGTCGTCGTTGGTAGAGTCGGCACATGCCCGGCAAGCCCTTTCGCTAGCAATGTAGGGCCAATGAATGGAGTTTGCACCCGCCTACCCGCTGCTCTATCGCGCACTCAAGCCGCTGTTTCCAGGCTGTCTATGGTCTGGCGCGACTACTGATCGCACGATCGCGCTCACGTTTGATGATGGTCCGCATCCTTACTACACCCCTCAGTTACTTGCAGTACTGGAGCGCTACAGTGTTACCGCAAGCTTTTTTTGGCTGGGTCAATGCGTACAGCGATCGCCTACAACTGCCTGCACTGTTTACCAACAAGGGCACTGGCTGGGACTGCATGGCTACGACCACCGAGCCTTTTCTTCACTTTCGGCAACAGCACTAAAGCAAACACTTGCACGGACGCAAGCCGAAATTGCACAAGCGTGTCAGGTGTCCCCGGCGACTATACGTGATGTCCGCCCGCCCAATGGTTTTTTTACACCCCGTACTCTGGCATTGCTACAGCAGTGGCAATATCGTTCTGTCATGTGGAGCGTTGTCCCCGAAGATTGGGTACGCCCTGGTATAACGACGGTGGTACAGCGCGTTTTAGAACAAGTGGAACCCGGTTCGATTATTGTGTTGCACGACGGCTACCATGGTGGAGCAGACGTTGCAGCAACGGTTGCGCAGTTGATTCCCTTACTAACAGCACAAAATTATCGCTTTGTTACAATCGATGAACTTTGGCAGGGGCAGTACCCCTAGTGTGAGGCAAGCTAAGGTCTTCAGGATTTACGATCGTTAAGCATATCAAGGCTCTGAAACCGCAAGCTTGGTTTTTTCATTCGTTATGTGACAGGCTTAAGCGCTTGAACCATACTAAAAACAGTATTACCTCGGCATCATTACCAAAGCTCATCACTAGAGCTGATTGCGGCTCGCTCACAAAACCATCAGATTAGAACACACGTTCTGCTGAGCCGCTACTACTGTTCCTGACAAATCATGCTTATGTTGCCCCTCATTCTTCATGAAGCACAAATCTTCACCTTTAGCTTTTGGTTTAACGGAAGCATCCACTGGGGGATGCATCATGACGGGGAACTATACTGCCGCCTAGAGTCATTTCCGCTTCAGAAACGTCCTCAGGTGTATCAAATCGGCTGCAAACTTGCTCGGCAGCATACCTCGATCGTCCTCAGTAGCTCCGCAGTAGCCTGTAGTCTTTGGGGTAGCCTGCGTGATCCGTCGCTAAAAAGAATTTTGATCACTGTCAACACAACCAGTCTTTTGGAGGCAATGCTCTATCCTCAATCCAAGACCCCTCCAAGCATCAGTCCGCCTACAACTAACGAATCTACCCAACCCCTTACTAACGAAGACCAAGAATGTTAATAAAGTTTTACACTTGCAGCTAGCGAGTTAAACCTAAGACAAACGGCTGAGCGTAATGACATACAAATGTGAACCCTGCAATAGCCATATTCCTTTCTCAGCTTGACTCTTAGCCACCCTTACGTTCACTGGAGGAATGACTAAAAATTCGTTAGAATGGCTAAGTTATCCCAGCAAATTGTGGGGGGTGACCAGGCAATTTTTTAATATCTTAGAGAAACTTGGTGATCATTTAATATGGCTCTGTTAACTTGGAGTATCTGAGTTACATCAGTAGCAACGGTTCATTCCTCTTTGGAATATAAGCGAGAGCAAGCTTAGACAATACTAGTCTGAGGTTTGATCTTTACGCTTTACTTGGTTGAACCTTCTATCTGTGCAGTAGCTAAGACCTAGCCCCTAACTAACGTTTAGATATTGTGATCACCCATTTGCGAGTTTGCCCAACTATGCCGCTTTTCAGTGATCTGGTTTCTAACGTTTAATGCCTCCCCGCTCCGCCATGATGCAATCGGTAAGGAGACCCTAACCTTTTGCCGGGCTAAACAGCTGACTGATGTGATGCAACTCACTGATGTTTGTTACTAAAGCAAGGTGAAAGCGTGCAGCTTTTGTCAGAAAAGCTACAATCAGAGTCATCTCTCGCACATTTTTTTGCTGTACTCTTAAAATTAGTGCCTCTATCTGGAGATATACTCTGAGTGGGGAGGTACGTTTTTAGATTTGCTCATGAAGATGTTTAGCTGACATAATCCAGTATTGGTTATCTCAGTTGCAGTCTTTCATGTGGTTTTCTCTGTTGACTGATTTTTTCTAGTTAAGGAGCATGAGGAACGCGGCATGACCCAGGCCAACAACGTACTCGAAGTCGAGCTTTTAAGCGATGCCTCTGGCGATTTGCCTGAGAGCGAATTAGGGTTCTTCATTGA
>DATNQS010000434.1:0-1759 GCA_036703925.1 Candidatus Sericytochromatia bacterium | reverse complement strand
AACAATTCCCCAGTCAAACCCGCTCTATACCTATGCCCAAGCGCGATCGGCTGCGTATGCAGCGAACTTAGCAGCGATCGGCAAACTCTCGATCGCAGAACAACAAGCACAGAAAAAACTGGGAGCAGCGAAAGAAACCGCCAAAATTGCGGTAGCCAGACAGGGCATTGCCCAAACCTCAGAAAACTGGCAGTTAGCGCAAGTAACGTGGCAAGTTGCCATCAATACCTTACGGCAGATTTCTAGCAGCACCACGAGCTATGCCGAAGCGCAGCAGCTCTTGTCAGACTACCAACCCAAGCTAGCGGCAGCCCGCAGTCGTGCGATTCAAGAACAACTTGCCCAGAAAGCTTTCAATCAGGCGACCGGGCTGGCGCAGAGAGCCGAAGCCGCACAAGCTAGAAACCAATGGTCACAGGCAGTAGCTAATTGGAAAGATGCACTCACTAACATCAAGCAAGTGCCTGACAACACTGCCTATGCTGAACTAGCACAACCTCTAGTCGCCTCCTACAGCACCGCAGCGCAGCAAGCAGAAGCCCAACTTCAAGTTGCTGCCGCCAGACAACAAACGCGGGATGACCTGAACCGCATTTGCACTGGGTCGCCCAGGATGTGTACCTACGCGATCGCCAACGATGTCATTCGTGTGCAGTTTACCAGCGCTTACGAACGGAAGCTCCGAACCGCATTCATCATCGGTCAATCTGGCGATCGTGGCACCTTAGGTGGAGCTGTCAACCACATTGAGACGCTACAAACCGCTCTGCAAGCGATTACTGACAACGCAGGCCTGCCGCTCGAAGTTTATAGCGCCGACGGTAGCGAACTAATTGGGTCGTTTAATCCCAAAGGGTAAGGAATGAGAAGGGAAGGATAAAGAGAGGAGGAATAAGAAGCGTTTTGAGTTTGCTGCTTCCTGTTTAAGGCTGTCTCTGTCCTCTGCTTGCTAGTCTCCCAAAAGAGATTTTAGAATAATTGCCACAATCTCGCTATTTATCGTTATACTGAACAAGTTGCCGCGGGGTAGAGCAGTCTGGTAGCTCGTCGGGCTCATAACCCGAAGGTCCATGGTTCAAATCCATGCCCCGCCACCAAATGTCGAACTTACAAAGCCTTGTCGGTTTAGAAGCTGACAAGGCTTTGTTTTAGCTATTCACAATCGCAGAGCATAGTGTGGGATGTCTGCAAACTGTTGCTTGCCTTAACGGATGTCTTCATAAAACTGCTTGAGGGTTGTGGCAGATGCGCCCATGCCCCAAAGGAAGCCGACATACAGATAAATCGCCGTTGCTTTGAGTGCCCCCCATTTAGCGACTCGTCGATCGGACGATTGTATGACTCGGTTCACCTGGCGAATGCGTCCATACGGCAATAGTTTAAGGCACAAATCAGCCTCTTCCATAATGGGTAGCGCTGGATCAAAACCTCCACACGCCCAGAAATCTCCGCGACGACAAAACATTACCTGGTCGCCAAACAGGAGCCGCAACCCTTTGAAAGTAAAGAGATACGGGCGAAAGAGCAGAGGCGCATAGTAGGTCTTCAGATAGTTGTGCAAGGAAACGCCCCAGCGGGTGGTTTCTGTGCCGGTCATCAGTGAAATAAAACCACCGCAGGCGATCGCAGGATTTGCCAGAGTCTTTGTCATCACCGCGATCGCATCATCAGGCACTAGCGTATCGGCATGGAGAAAACAAAGGATCTCTCCAGTCGCAACCTCAGCACCTCGATTCATCTGGATAGAGCGCCCTGCCTG
>DATNQS010000433.1:0-1694 GCA_036703925.1 Candidatus Sericytochromatia bacterium | reverse complement strand
ACTCCAGGAGGGAGCCTTACTGTTTTTGTCCCCTATTGGCCATTCCCCGACCATTTCAGCCGTTGCTCAAGAGGTTAGCATCACCTATGAACTACGCCTTACCAGAAAACGTCTTGCAACTGACAACTAACCGCCGCCCTTTAGAGCGATCGCTGCTGACCAAAATTGAAGCGCTTAAAGAGAGGCTAGATACTTTCACCGTCGTTGACTCACAGAGCGAAACGGTCGGAGAAGTACGGAACCTGGTACTGTACAAACGGCAACTTCATTTGGTAATCGTACAGCCTGATGTGCATTGCTACTGGCGCTTTGTGCTTTTGGGCAGCTCGTTGGTGCAGCGGATCAGCCTGGTCGATCGCACTCTAGTGATGCACATAACCCAGGCAGATATGAGCTATTTGCCAGAACAGCGATCGCTGACAGAGCGTTCGAGTCGTAGACATCATGCCAGCACCGTTGCGTCTGTGATGGCACCCGTCAGCCAGTTACCTGCAACACCAACAACCGAGCAGGAACCCATAATTTTGCTGGCACCGATCGCACTACCAACGCACAGCAAGGTCAAAGAACCGCTGCTGCTTGACCATCCTGCAACGCCCAAAATGATTGCACAGGTGGCTGATGAGTCAGGTGAGCGATCGCTCAACCCCAACTATGCAGCCAACCCAAAGCAGTACGTTACCGTCTACCCTCCTCGTCATAGCGGCGCATCTTATCCTGGTTAGAGCCGCTTAACAGTGAGGAGCGCTTGAAGATGAGCTTTGGGTTGCAAGCGTAGAGCCTTCTCAAGACTGACAACTCAAAACTGACAACTCAAAACTCGTAGCACCCAAAAACTAGGCGGCTACCCTCTCCATTTCCGATTCATACTGCCCCAGCGAAGCTGCGCTATTGCATTTTGCACGACGATACAACTCTTTTTGAGCAACAGAAACATTAGCATCCTCGCCTTTCCAGGTTTCCAGCGCTGCTTGATGGAGCGCACGACCGTAAGAGAAGGTGAGCTTCCACGGCAGTTGGTCTTTGAAAGTAGCATTCATGGCATTGAGATGAGCAGTTGCTACTTCATCGCTCTGTCCGCCAGAGAGAAAGGCACAACCAGGAACGGCAGCAGGCACTCGTTCTCGCAAGCATTTAACCGTCCAGCGAGCCACGTCTTCAACACTTGCCTGTTGAGGGCAGTCTTGACCAGAGATGACCATACTCGGCTTAAGAATCATTTGATCAGGTTCGACCCCCTGAATATAAAGTGCATCAAAAACGGCTTTGAGTACATCGTGATGCACGGCATAACTACGCTCTAGTGTATGGTCGCCATCCATTAGTACTTCAGGCTCAACGATCGGCACCAATCCCCCTTCCTGACAGAGCGCGGCATACCGGGCAAGAGCATTCGCGTTTGTGTCAATACAGCGGTGAGAAGGAATGCTATCGCCAATCGTGATGACGGCACGCCATTTCGCAAAACGAGCGCCCATTTTGTAGTATTCGGCGATGCGATCGCGCAGGTCGTCCAGACCTTCGGTTATCGTCTCTCCAGGAGATTTAGCCAGTGGTTTTGCGCCAGCATCCAGCTTAATACCGGGGATGATGCCAGCTTCTAGCAGCACCTTGGTGAAAGGCTTACCATCCTTTGTTGCTTGGCGAATCGTTTCGTCAAACAGGATCACGCCGCTCAAGAACTCACCCATACC
>DATNQS010000432.1:0-2619 GCA_036703925.1 Candidatus Sericytochromatia bacterium | reverse complement strand
AAAGCAGCCATCCTTCAGACGATGCTCTGCATTTCCTGGGAAACCAAAATGCTGCAATGGGAGTATGACCCTTCAGATGGTGAAATTCGCGCCATTATCGAGTTTCCTTTAGAAGATTCCACCCTAACTGAGCGACAGTTCAACCGCTGTCTGTATAGTCTGGTGGAGTTGGTTGATGAAATTGCGCTGCCACGCCTGAAAACCGTTATGGAAACAGGCGAAGATCCCGGTGATGTCACTGAAGGGGAACGTCTGTTGCTAAAACTGCAAGAAGAATCGCCAGGGCTACTAGACGTACTCGAACGCGCTATGGAAGCCCGGAAACGTCGCGGACGCTTATCGCCCTCCAGCGAGGACTAAAAGACTGCGGCTGAACGACTGAAACGGGCGAGATGCTAACAAAGTAGACGATCGCGCTACTTACAGTCTCCAGCGTACTTAAGTCTCCAGCGCACATTGAGGAAAGCGCCCATGCCGATTCGCCTCAACGACTGCATTGCGACATTCCAGTAAGCTAGCGCCTGTTTTGCGCGAAAGCTCTTCAAGGCTGATGACAGGGTAGCTTGCTGGCGGTGCTGCCAAGTAAAGCTCGTAGGCAACATCTAAGACTTTGCCGTTGAGCATTAGGGGTCGGACGGTAGCCTCCAGAACGTTAAACATAAGGCCTCTTGCAACATCAACACGACTTGCTTATTTTTAATCAAACTAGAGCCATTAGCGTCTATCGTCGGTCACGTTTTTCCCAGGTTTAGTACTGTGCCCAATGATGGAGAAATCTGCCTCGATCGCCTCTACCTTTGGAGGCATCTGATGTCAACCTGGCTGCGTTGAAGCAGACGCAAACGTTTCGTCAATAGACGCTAAAAGTTGCTTCTGCTCTTACTCTTCTTCTAAGGCTTCCCCACCAACGACAACGTTGCGAATGCGTAGGCTGGGACCGCCACAACCGACGGGTAAGCCACTTTGTCCACCTTTGCCACAGCCGCCCGATTCGTCCCAGAAGAAGTCGTCGCCGATCGCCTCAATGTCGCCAAGGGTTGTGAAGGCATTGCCGGATAGAGTCACGTCACGCACAGGTTCCGCCACTTCGCCATTGCGAATCATCCAGGCTTCTCCGGCTGTAAAGGTAAACATTTCGCCGTTGGTCATGCCGCCTAGCCAGTTGCGGGCATACACCCCTTCTTGAATGCCGTTAAATAGATCAGCGACAGGGGTTTGACCCCGTTCGATCCACGTATTAGTCATACGGACGATCGGCGGATAGTGATAATTTAGGCAGCGGGCGTTACCTGTCGCAAGCTCACCCAGTTTTCCAGCGGTTTCGCGAGAGTGTAGCCGTCCTACCAACATCCCATCTTTAATCAACTGAGTGGTGGTGGCAGGCGTGCCCTCATCATCATAAAAATAGCTGCCGCGATGACCAGCGGGTGCCGCACCGTCAAAAATTTGCAGATCCGAGGGACCAAACTGCCGACCAAGGCTCATGACTTCCATCAGATCGGGGTTTTCGTAGGTCATGTCGGCTTCCGAAAGGTGCCCAAAGGATTCATGCACAAACAGTCCGGTGAGGACAGGGTCAATAACGACGGTGTAGGTGTTGCCTCGCACAGGTGGCAGTGCCAGTGAGTCAACGGCTCTTTGGGCGGCATTGCGAACTTGAGCATCCAGTCCTACCAAATCTTCGTATGCTTTGCGGGAGCCCGTGGTCTCGCGTCCAGTTTGAACCGTTTCACCATTACGCGCGGTGGCAGCAAACCGCATTTCCATATCTACCCAGGACTGCTCTAGCAACGTGCCTTCTGAGGTGGCAAGGATCACGTGCTGGGCGCTGTCACCATACCGAATCGAGGTTGTCGTAATGTGAGGGCTGATGCTGCGAAGAATGTCGCTGTAATGCTGACAGAGTGCTTTCTTCTGCGCCAGAGGGATTTGACGGGGATCAGTGCCCGTTAGCGGCAGGGTGCAGGTGGTTTGAATGGGAAGAATGGGTGCCAGCAAGGTTTCTTCTTCGCCAACCAGTCGGGCAGCGACGATCGCTTCTTCAATGCGATCGCTCAACGTCGAAAGCTGATTGAAACTGGCAAAGCCCCAGCCGCCTTTGTGGCATGCTCTCACCTGTCCGCCGATCGCAATCCCTTCGGTCAACGTTTCAATTTTGTCACTCCGCAGAAAAATGTCTGCTCCTTCGGCGGCTTCAAGGCGCACTGCCAGATAATCGACGCGAGAGCGGTAGCGTGCAATCAAGTCTGAGAGCAAATCTTTGATATTGGCGGGCAATGTAGCCATGTCAAACGGTTGTGATAGTAACAGTCTTCATTCTGCAATTAATTACGGCTGGTTAGTAGACCTGTTGCCGCTAGATGAAAGGCTCAATGTAGGACATACGGTTAGGAACTGGAACGATCCTTAAGATTTAGGCAGTTTACTGGCGATCGTATGCCGAAAGTTAGAGATTATAGAGTATTAATGAACTAACCATTGTGGTGATTCATGCTGAGTGATAGCAGAATGCTGCAAGGTTACGGTGTGATGCGGCAGAGTGAGGTCAGAGATTCATGGTCTATACAGATAGTGTTCACCAGCCATCGCTAGTAGAACTGGCGCGGGCGGGAAATTTTC
>DATNQS010000431.1:0-14543 GCA_036703925.1 Candidatus Sericytochromatia bacterium | reverse complement strand
GTGGCGGCTCTGGAAGATTATGGGCTTGTACCCGTTGAAGCCAATGCCAGTGGTACGCCTGTGATTGCGTATGGGGCAGGTGGCGTTTTAGACACTCAAATTCCTGGCAAAACTGGCGTTCTGTTCAATCGGCAATCGCCAGAAGCATTGCACTCTGCGTTGTTGGCAGCTAACTCAATTAAGTGGAACTACCGCAAGATTCGAGACCACGCTCTTGAGCATTTCTCTGAAGAGGCATTCTTTGGCAAAGTGGAACAAGCGATTGGTATCACTTGAGCCTGTTGGCGACTAAGAACTTAGGCTAGATTCTTTATGGTTAAGGGTGGTAGTTGTGACTGTAGGTAACGTTAGTGGCATTGCTGAAACCGATCCAGGCTACGGGCAGTTAATTGCTGCTCTCTTTCGGCGACGGCTTTGGCTAGTGGGTATCTTCTTTGGCATTCTGTCAGTTGTAACTGTTTACACATTGTTGAAAAAGCCGATTTATCAAAGCTCTATGCAGCTTTTAGTAGAACCAAATTACCAGAGCAAAAAAGATGCGGGTACGGGAGCAGAGAATCAGTTTGCTGACAGCACGGTAGAAATTGATTACTCCACTCAGTTAACCCAAATGCGGAGTTCGCAACTGTTACAAAAAGCGGTTGCCCTTTTGCAGGCAGATTATCCTGACCTGAAGGCAGCAGAACTGCAAAAAGCACTGGTCTTGACGCAAGTCGAAGAAGACAAGGTGAAAACTAAAATTTTTCAGGTCGTTTACACCAGCGATGACCCGGAAAAAACGCAGAAAGTGTTGAAAGCAGTCCAGCGGGTCTACCAGGAATACAACCGCGAACAGCAAAAGCTGCGGCTTACTCGCGGCCTCTCCTTTGTGGATGAGCAACTGCCGCTGGTCGAACGGCAGGTCGATCGCGCCGAAAATGACATGGAGCAGTTTCGCAAGAGCCAAAATCTGGTTGACCCAGAGTTGCAGTCACGCGCTTTGATCGACGCTCTGAGCAGCGTGCAAAAAGAGCGGCAAAGCAATCAGGCTCAAATGCGGGAGGTACAGGGTCGGTATCAAACGCTCCAGCAGGAGTTGGCACTGTCACCCCAGCAGGCGTTGATTGCCGCGCGGCTCAGTCAATCGTCTCGCTACCAGAGCTTGCTGAATGAAATTCAAAAGAGTGAACTGGCGATCGTGCAACAACGTCTGCGCTTCAAACCGGCTAGCCCGTTTGTGCAGCAGGCGATCGACCAACGGCAGCGACAACGCGATTTACTGGCAGCCGAGGTGCGTCGCATTTTGGGCAGCAATGCAGCACAGGTCAATGTGAAAGGCGATTCTGGTCTGAGCGTGGGGCAGTTGAGTGCAACCGATCTTACTCTGGCAAGTTCCTTAGTAGAGTCGCAGGTAAATCTCGCTGCCTTGCAAGGTCGGGCGCAAAGTCTTGCTGGGGCAGAGCGATCGCTCCAACAGCAGTTGCAGCGCTTTCCCAGCTTGCTGGCAGAATATGGTCGTCTTCAGCCGAAAGTGCAGATTGGGCGTGACACGCTGCAACAATTGCTTAAAGCCCGCCAGGATATTGCCCTCGAAATTGCGCGCGGTGGCTTCGACTGGCAAGTGGTCGAAGAACCTAAGCTGGGTAAACAAATCGGACCCAACTTAAAGCAAAACATTCTCCTGGGAGCCGTTGCAGGGGTGATGCTTGGCAGTGTCGCTGCCTTTATTCGAGACACGATGGATGATTCGGTACACACCCCAGACGACTTGAAGCAAGCGACTGTACCACTATTGGGCATGGTGCCAACACTACAGCTAGAAGAAGGTTTAGCGTCGTTAGTGCCCTTCCGAGAAGCAGGTAGTTTGCCCCCTGTCATGCAAGTCGTCCATTGGCAACCCTTTCGTGAATCCCTGGACTTGATTTATAAGAATATCCAGTTGCTACCGAGTGCGGCTGGCTTACGTTCCTTGGTGGTTACTTCGGCGTTGGCGGGTGAAGGCAAATCAACGATCGCCCTGGGTCTGGCAATCAGTGCCGCACGGTTACACCAGCGCGTCTTGCTGATTGATGCTGATTTGCGTCGTCCTAGCCTGCACCAACAGCTAGACTTGCCCAACGAGTATGGGCTTTCGACCCTGCTAACGCGGCAAACGCCCCTCCGACAAAGCAGCGATATTCAGCTATCGCACTGTTATACCGACATTCCACTGTCGATTCTTACCTCTGGTCCGGTACCGGCTGATCCTGCCCAATTGTTGAGTGCCGATCGTATGGGCGATTTAATGCAGGTATTGGAGCAAACCTACGACCTCGTTATTATCGATGCACCGCCCGTTTTAGGGATTGTCGATGCCATGCTGACAGCCTCGTTTTGCAGCAGCATGGTGCTGGTTGGACGTATTGGTCATGTGACTCGTGCTGAACTATTACAAGCAACAGCGCTGCTTGGCAAGCTGAACGTCATTGGCATCATTGCAAACGGCTCTGACCTAGCGGTAAATCGTTATCTCTCCTACGACCGCAAAGGTCAGTACGATCGCAGGCAATTAGCTTCCCTGTAAATAGCTAGACTCCGTGCAGAGTAAGCCTGCCTATAGATAGACACCCTGTGGAAAAACACTCTATAGATTGACATTAGTAGATTGACACCAAACGTTACATTTGCAGCATCGGCAACTCAACGGCTAAATCAAACGGCACATCTACCCTTACCAAGTCATTTGCTTATGTCTACCCTTTCCCTTCTTAGTAAAGCAACGACAGGCATTCAACCTGATCGCCCGCCCTACTACACGCTCACCTGGAGGCAAAAGCAGCTCTTGCTCACGCTTTCGCAGCACCTAACCACGCTGCCGTTGCTGGCATTAGAAAGTGAACAGTTACTAACAGATTGCCTGGAGCGATCGCCTATTCATTTAGTTAAGCTCACGCCGGATCTGGGTGAAGCCGCATTAGTACTTTGGGCAGATGCGTGTGCCAGAGTTAATAAGCATGCCTACCTGCGCGTACCCAGTACTCCTGCTTTACCAAAAAAACAAAATCGCTTGAAATGGGGGCTAAAACGGCTGATCGATTGGAGTGCGGCTGTTGCCCTTCTGTTGGTGGTGGGCCCCCTCATGCTCGGTCTAAGTTTTTTGATTCTCTTTCAGTCGTCGGGTCCTATCTTCTTCAGCCAGTGGCGCGTTGGCGAGCGCGGCAAACTGTTTCAGATTCTAAAATTCCGCACGATGGTTACTGGTGCAGAACTGTACCACCATCAAGTCATGGGACAGCAGGCGGGTTTGCACAAATGCGAAAACGATCCCCGCGTCACGCCTATTGGTCGCTGGATGCGGAAGTATAGCCTGGATGAGTTACCCCAGCTAATTAATGTACTGCGAGGCGAGATGAGTTTAGTTGGTCCACATCCCTGGACACTTTATGATGCGGTACGGCTGAGTCCAGCAGTGCGGCAACGGTTGAATGCTCTTCCTGGCATTACTGGCATCTGGCAGGTCACGGGTCGATCCCACCTACGCGATTTGGATGACGTGAACCAA
Organism: Candidatus Sericytochromatia bacterium; assembly: GCA_036703925.1. Taxonomy (GTDB): domain Bacteria; phylum Cyanobacteriota; class Cyanobacteriia; order Leptolyngbyales; family Leptolyngbyaceae; genus Stenomitos. The sequence goes on along the minus strand of DATNQS010000431.1, from coordinate 11,023 downwards.
GTTGACTTGCGTTATCTGGGCACCTGGTCGCTGCGTCAGGACTTCAAGATTCTCCTACTTACAGTGCCCAAAGTACTTTCAGGGTTTGGTGCCTTTTAGCCGCTGGCGTGAAGTCTCTGTATGATTCGGTTCAGCACTTGCTGACACTACAGCGACCACTGACAATAAAGGCTAAGGTACAATCCTCTACTGAACAGTTATGCTGCTAAAAATTCCCGCTCCCCTCCGTCGATCGCTCAAAAGGACGCTGAAAGCCACAGATTTCTGGAAAGAAAATTACACTATTCTGCGAGAGTTTAAGCACTTTCCACTGGTTGCAGTAGCAGCAATCTTATGCGCGATCGGGGCTGCATCGTTTGAAGGGTTTAGCTTTGGCTTTCTGCTAGCCTTTTTGCAAAGCCTGGTTAATCCCGATGCACCGCCTTTTCAAACTGGGATCGGCTGGTTTGACCAGGGAATTTTAGGCATCAATGAACCTTCGCTCAATCGCCTTTATCGCGTTTCAGCACTAATTCTCACGGCAACCTGGATTCGATCGACATTCAATTATCTCACTCAGATTTACACCGATTTGACGCAGCAAAAGCTGATCGATCGCCTGCGAAAGCAAATCTTCGAGCAGTTGCAGGCGTTAAGCCTCAGTTTCTTCTCCAAAACTCACTCTGGAGAATTACTCAACACGCTCACGAGTGAAATTGGCAGACTGCAATCTGCGTTTGGGCTGCTCTCCTTTATTGTGACGCGCAGCCTCACGCTTAGTGTTTATGTCTTCCTGATGTTCCGGATTTCGTGGCAGCTCTCGCTCATTTCGGTAGCGTTATTCAGCTTACTGGCAGTGGTCTTGTCTCAGCTCATTGCACGTATCCGCGAGGCCAGTGCTGGAGTGTCCATCACCAACGGTCGGTTTACCTCGATCGCAATGGAGTTTATCAACGGTATCCGCACTGTCCAAGCCTTTGCAACGCAGGACTTTGAGCGCAGACGGTTCTATCAAGCAAGTGCTGATGTCTTGGATGCGTCGATGAAAGCCACGCGAGGGTTTGCGCTGGTGCGTCCTCTAGCAGAAGGTCTGGCAACAACAGTATTGGTTGGCATGATTATCCTGGCGCTAACCCTCTTTGTTAGCAACGGCATTATGCAAACTGCGTCACTGCTGACGTTTCTCTTTCTACTGTTTCGTCTGGTGCCTGCGCTGCACGAAATTAACGGCAGTCGAGCCGCCATGAGCAGCTATTGGGGATCACTCAATAACATTCGGGAATTACTTGTCACCGACAACAAGCCCTACTTAAAGGATGGGGAGCGTCAGTTTAAGGGCTTACAAACCGCGATCGCGTTTCAGTCGGTTGATTTTGGCTACGACCCGCAGCAGCCCATTCTTACCGACATCAATTTAACGATCAAACAGGGCGAAATGACGGCGTTAGTGGGCGCGTCAGGAGCAGGCAAAACGACTCTAGTCGATTTGCTTCCTCGCTTTTATGATGTCACGCACGGCAGCATCTTTATTGATGGTGTAGACATTCGGGAGTTTCAAATCAATTCGCTGCGTAAACAGTTTGCGATCGTCAGTCAAGACACTTTCATTTTTAATACCAGTGTGCGCGATAACATTGCCTACGGTAGTGAAGGCGCAACAGACGACGAAATCGTTGAAGTAGCGCGACTGGCAAATGCACTGGAGTTCATTCAAGAAATGCCTGAAGGGTTTGCCACTCGCCTGGGCGATCGTGGTGTGCGGCTTTCCGGTGGACAACGGCAACGCATTGCGATTGCCCGTGCCATTCTTCGCAATCCCGAAATTTTGATTCTTGATGAAGCCACCAGCGCCTTGGATTCTATTTCCGAGCGGTTGATTCAAACATCGTTAGAAAAGTTGGCAGAAGGACGCACCGTAATTGTCATTGCCCATCGCCTATCAACCATCATTCGTGCCGACAAAGTAGTAGTGATGGAGCAAGGTCGGATTGTAGAAGAAGGTGGCTATCAAGCACTCCTTGAGCAGCGCGGTAAGCTCTGGAACTACCACCAGATGCAGTATGAAACGGGCAATCGTGCTACCGATCCTGCGATCGCTGGCATCATCAATGCTGAACCATAATTGCTTAGTGAGGTGTTACTTAATGAGGTGTTAAGCCCTAAGGCTCTGTTGCTTGAAGACCGCTTATTTCTAGCTACTTACCTATCTTTATGAAAGTATTGTTCATTAATAACTATCCAATGGATTATGCCTGGGAGCTATGGCAAAAGGGCGAATACCCTGGGCATCATCTATGGGGCGCAACTCACCTTTTCCAGCATGATATTGAAGTCAAAATTTTCCCGTATCAAACATCTAAATTTCTCAATAAAATCGGGCGAAAACTTGGCTTAGGCGATCACCTTGATCAGCAATTGCGGATTCTGTTTAGCCGTACTGACTATGATGTCATTTATTCTGCCTGTCAGACAAATACATTTTTGTTGGCGCTACTGCGATCGCTGCGTTTATTCCGCAAACCGCTGGTTGCACTCATTCACCACCCACTGAAGCACACGCTAAGAAATGCCCTCTTTTTAAACGGGCACGATCATCTTTTGTGTCTCAGTGCAACCACAATGCAGCCGTACCACTTGCAAGCAAATCCCTCTAAAAAGATGGATTTGCTTGAGTGGGGAGCTGATTTAGCTTTTTACGAGACTAAAGTACCAACTGTAGAAGCAAGTGTTAGCAATGCTCCTTTATTGGTGAGCGCTGGCAAGACAAAGCGCGACCACAATACGTTAGTCAAAGCAGTTTCAAGCATCGACTGTTCACTAAAAATTTATTGTTCAGCAACAACAGCACCAACCGTAGCGTATTCACCTGAGCGCATCGAAGTAACGGCTAGTAACTCGCACAATAACGCTGTTTCCTATCCAAATATTTTGGCAGCTTATCGCCGTGCGTTTGCGATCGCCATTCCACTAACAGAGACAGAAGATCTGGCAGGGCTTACCAGTTTGCTAGATGCAATGGCAGTTGGCAAACCTGTCATCATGACGCGGAACAAACACATTGACCTGGATCTAGAAAAAGAAGGGATTGGTCTTTGGGTAAAACCAGACGATGTTGCTGGATGGCAACAGGCGATCGCCTATTTACTAGCACACCCAGAAGAAGCAGCCGCAATGGGCGATCGAGGTCGTCGTTTGTGCGAAACAAAATACAATCTGGACGTTTTTACAAACACATTGGCTAGAGCTTTAAAGAGTGTCCTGGTTTAGCGGTTACCAGTCAGAAGTCGAAGTTAACTTAAAATTCATCCCTCCTAAACTACTTTCGTAGGAGCGACTATGCCCAGAATTGAAACTGAATGTAGCCAAGCTGAGGCATCACAAAAAAACTGGCGCAGCCCCACTTTTGGAGCATTGCTGCCGCTGACGATCGCCATTCCGACTTACAACCGCTGTCAGTTAGTAATGACATTAGTACAGCAATTGCTTCCTCAACTACTACCCAATGATGAGCTTTTGATCGTAGACGATGGTTCTCAAGATGCAACTGCCGAAACCTTGCGTAGCATTCCTCAAGTTAAGTTGGTATCAAATCCATTTAACCAGGGCATGGTCAAAACCTGGAATCGTTGTCTTGCAGACGCTTCACAGGATTGGATTTGCATCATTCATGATGACGATCGCATCACTCCTACCTCTCTACAAACGATTCGGCGTGCCTGTACATTAGTGGGCGAACCGACTCTCATTGCCCATTGTTCAGTTGGTTCACACCTTGATCAAGCGTTTCGTTATCGTTTGGCAGAGCCTGGAGCTTGGGCAGCGTTAAACACAACCACAACACCTTCTGGAGTAACGCTACACCGTGCGATCGTTACTGCAATCGGAGGGTTTAATGAACAGTACTCCTATTCCTGTGATTTGGAGTACTTTGCGCGAATTTGTGCTCATTTTCCCTCATTGGTTATTGAAAGTCCCGAGCTTTTGCACTATAACCAACATGATCAAAATTACCAGTACCGAACGTGGCGCAAAGTCGATTTTTGGCAGCAGCTAGAAGCGATTGAACGGGCTGTACTTAGCTACACTAACGTAAGTAGTGAAGCAGCGGAAATGCTCTTTTGCGATCGTATGTCTAACTATGCCAAACATATGCTAAAAAATGCTTCACAAGCAGATGATCGAACGCTCGTACGTCATGTTGGATCGCTGCTTTGGCAGCAGTCCTATCTGGGTCGTAGAGTTCGTCTTTCGGCTGCCATTGCAGCCGCATTCAACACGTATATAGCATTCTAATTTTAGAGTTTGTCTTTTAGAACCTTATGTTGAGCATTATTACTCCGGTTTATAACAGTGAGCGCTTTATCGCTACTTGCATTGAGGCTGTTATTGAACAAAACTGCATTGATCTTGAGCACATTATTATTGATGGTGGTTCAACCGATCAAACGGTGCCAATTATACAGCAGTATGCCGATCGCTATCCTCATATTCGCTGGCAGTCTGAACCCGATCGTGGACAATCAGATGCTATGAACAAAGGCATTGCAATGGCAAGCGGAGAAATTATGGGGCTGCTCAACGTAGATGATGGGTATGAACCAGGTGTATTAAACCGTGTTGTCGATCGCTTCAAAGTATTGCCTGAACCAACTTTACTGGTCGGCAATTGCAACATTTGGGATGATGCTGGCAAGCTAGTTGAGGTCAATAGACCAGCAAAATTAAGTCTCTTTAAGCTGGTCGCTGGCGTGAATATTCATCCATACCCCTGTAATCCTGCGGCTTATTTTTATCACACAGCACTACATCAAAAAGTTGGGCTGTATGACATTGCTAATCATTACTCAATGGATTTAGATTTTATGCTCAGAGCAGTTCAGGCAGCGAATGCCGTTTATGTTGATGAGATTTGGGGTAACTATCGTCGGCTAGAGGGTACAAAGACGGTGAATGATATGCATAACGGTCAGATGAACCAACGGGTGATGCAGTTGCTAAAGCATTATCGTAAACAGTTGCCATTACACCAACAAATGCAGCTTTTTGGTCGCGATTCCTGGGCAACCATGCACTATTTTCTTAACAAACCCCAGGCATTACCAGATGCTATCAAAGCAAAAATGCTCAAATTTTCAGCTAATTAAAGCACTTTCTAACTTAACTTTTCTAACCTAAGTTTAGTATGGCTTTATTAAAGATTGCTATGAACCCAAGAACCAGCATTTTAATTCGGACGAAAAATGAAGCGAAAGATATCGCCAGGACGCTTGACTTGGTGACAGATCAAACCTTGAAACCAGACGAAATTGTGGTGGTTGATTCGGGTTCAACCGATGGCACGATCGACATTGTTCAACAACGAGCGGATGTCAAGCTCATCACAATGCGTCCTGAAGACTTCACCTTTGGGCGATCGCTGAACCTTGGCTTTGCTGCCACGCAAGCAGAAATTGTCATCGCTCTCAGTGCCCATGCGTTTCCCTGCGATCGCGACTGGTTAAGACATCTGGTCGAGCCGTTTGATGATCCTCGCGTTGCAGGGGTTTATGGCAAACAGGCACCCCATTTAGATGCCTATCCACCTGTAGAGCGGGAGTATCGCAGCTTCTATGGGGATCAACCCCGAATACAAACTAATCCTCAAAACCCAGACGAGCGCACGTTTTCCAATGCTAATGCTGCCATACGCCGCCAGTGCTGGGAAAAACGTCCGTTTGACGAGACCCTTTCGGGTTGCGAAGACGTAGAGTGGGCATGGGCAATGCTGATGCTGGGTCACACAATCCTCTATGTACCAGATGCCGTCGTTTACCATTCTCATAACGAACCCCTCAGCCAAGTTTACAGGCGCACCTACCGGGAGACACTAGCGCTGCAAACGTTGTATGCACAGGATATGGGTCTACGCGATGCCTGTAAAACGTGGTGTCATGCTGTGGTAGCAGATTGGCGCTTTATTCTGCAGCAGCAGAAAGACCTTTATTGGCTGCTGCGATCGCCCCTTTATCGCCTGGTTTGGGTTTATGGCTACCTGCGCCCTAGCTTACCTACCGCCCTGTGGAAGCCTTTTTACAAGCACTGGAAGCGTGGGCAACTTGGGTCAAAAGAGGTAGGCAGTCTATGAAACTCTTGATTATTACCTCAGCAACTGTGCGGGGCGGGGCAGAAGAATATGTGCTGACGATCGCCACTGCTGCTGTCCAGGCAGGATGGCACACTCACGTTGCTTTACCCCAGGCAGATAGCAACGCCTCGCTGCGGCAAGCACTCGCGGCTCATCACGTATCCTGTCACTCGTTGGCGATTGCCGAGCCAAATAGCCGGGGCATTCAGGCAATGGTGGAGGCATTGCAACGCAGTATACGGACTCGTGCCCTGTTGCTAGCTGTCAAACCAGATGTCGTTCTCATCAACCTACCCTGGGCAGACCACTGTTTGGGCAGTATTGTCGCCTGTGGCTGGCTGCAAATACCCACAGCCGTCATGTTTCATTTGATTCCGCCAGAGGGCATTCCTTTAAGTCGATCGCGCCGCTATGCTTACACCTGGGCACGTACCAGACAGCAGCAGTGGCTCACAAATGCCCAGGCGAATCGCCCGCTGCTTGCCAACTTGTTCCAGATGCCCAGCAGCGACTTGCACTGCATTTACAACGGCATTAAGCTGCCAACGCTGTTAGACCGTGGCTCTGAGACGATCGCCGCTCTCCGTCAACAGGTGCGCCAGGAGTTAGGCATCCCCGCAACCAGTAGGCTCCTGTTAACTGTGGGTCGGCTCACGCCCCAAAAAGGCTACGAAGATCTGCTGGAAGTCGTGCCAGCGCTACTGAAGTCAGACCCCGATGTGCGATTTGTGTGGGCTGGAGACGGCGAACAGCGACAAGACTTGTGCGATCGTCTGCATGGCACTGGCATCGCTGACAAGGTGCTGCTGCTCGGTCACCGCTCTGATCTGCCTCGCCTTCTGCAAACCGCTGATCTGTTTATCTTTCCCACTCGCTTTGAGGGGCATCCTTTTGCGCTGCTAGAAGCGATGGCATATGGACTCCCGATCGTTACTACCAACGCCAGCAGCATTCCTGAAGTGATGGCACATCAAGTACATGGGTTGTTGTGTCCTACCGGCGATCGTGAGGCGCTGCTCCACTCGATTGAATGGGCACTACGCCACCCTGACGAAATGCAGACCATGGCACAGCAAGCGCAACAACAGGCGCAACACTTTTCTCAAGCAAGCATGATCGAAAAAACGTTCAGCGTGCTGCAAACGCTTTCGCGATCGACACAATTAAGTAGTCACTCTATAGCGCTGTCAGGAGTAAACAATTGAGTATTTTTAATCATGCAAAACACGATGTGAAATTAATGTCATCATCCCTCTCTTATATGCTTCCCGCAAGTTATGCCCATTGGAATAACCCCTTCCTTAAAGGTGAAAAGACATTTGGATGTTTTAGTGTTCTCTTATTTTTTCTGACTTAGTTTTTTAGGCTAATCAATTGTCATGCGAATGCTCTTCGTTTCAACTCACTTTCCTAGCGATCTGCGGCTTGATGTGCAGGGCACTTATAAGCGCATGGCAATGTTTATTGATGCGATAAAGCTAGTCCTGAAAAAGAGCCGTTCTGCCAACGCTCAATTAGATGTGCTGTTTTACGTTCCGCCTGAAATAGACACATCACCGAGGGCGATCGCCGCTGCCGAAAAAGCGCTTTCAGAACACTGGGATCTTCCTCTTAAGCTCTTTCTTTGCCCAGAGTTTGTGTATACTGAGCCACTGTCAAAATGGCAGCAGCAGGCACCAGGAATGCTCAATTTCTTTCAGCAGCGTGATTTGGTTCGCACCAGTCAGCCCTTGCAAATTCGAGCCTTTGAAGCGTGTTTGAGCCGTAAGCCAGCAGCAATATTCATTCATCGGCTGCGATCGATGTGTCCTGCCTTGCTCACTCGCCAACTACTGCCACCCATTTTCTTTGACCTGGACGATATTGAACATATTGCGTTTCTGCGCGACATTCGGCAACCACCCACGCGGCTTGTTACATCCCTCTATTACTTGCAACTGCCAGCGCTGTGGTGGGGCGAACGGCAAGCCATGCGGCTGGCAAAACAGACCTATGTGTGCTCGCAGCAAGACAGAGTGTATCTCACAAACCAGGGCGTAGCAGGTGTGGTGACCATTCCCAATGCGGTCAAGCTGCCGCAGCCACAACCGCTCACTGCCAAGCCAACGCTGCTTTTGCTGGGCGCGTACCACTACTACCCCAACATCAATGCAGCTAATTTTTTGATTGAGGAAGTGTTTCCACACGTGCGGGAGCAGGTGCCAGAGGCGCGACTTATTATTGCCGGGAAGCAGCCAGAAAAGATTCGTAGCTACCAGAGGGGCGTTCCAGGAGTAGAGTTTACGGGCTTTGTGGACGATCTGGAAGCGCTTTATCGTCGATCGCGCGTGGTCTGTTGCCCGATCCTGTCTGGTGGCGGTACGCGGGTCAAGCTGGTGGAAGCGGCTGCCTATGGCAAGCCAATGGTTTCGACAAGTATTGGTGCAGAAGGGTTGGAATTTCAGGATGGATGGGAATTTTTGCGGCGAGACGACCCCAAGGCGTTTGCAGATGCCTGTGTAAGCCTGCTGCAAAATGATGAGCAGTGCGATCGCCTGGGTGCCGCCGCACGGATGACTGCTATCAAACATTACGATCGTGCCAATATTGTGCACCTCATTCAGCAATCAATGCAGCAAGTCTTAAAAGTTCCAGAACGCTCAAAAAAGGCTGTTTCACACTCAAGTTAATGCATTCGAGCGCATAAATTCAGCCGCATTCATTCAAGCCAATAAAGTTAAAACTCAGGAACTAAGTCAATTAAAGCTAACATTACGCCTATGGATATCCTACAAATTTACCCAAGACTACCACCCACGATCGACGGCATTGGCGATTATGCGGTGACACTAGCGAATGGGCTGTCTCAGTACAATATTGACACTCATTTCATGGCGCTCCAGCAGGGAAAAACCTTGCTCAACGATCGCTTTCCCATTGTTCCACTGCACGCTCATAGCGCACAGGCTTTTGTAGATGCTATTCCCCAACAGATTCAAGCCGTTATTTTGCACTTTTCTGATTATCCTTACGATGCCAAGCGTGGCACGCCTACCTGGTTAGTGAAGGCGCTCGAAACAATGAAACAACAGCGATCCCTACGTTTGCTGGTTATGTTTCATGAGTTTCCCTCCTTCTATTTGCTCAAGAAGACGTTTTATCTCTTTCCCTGGCAGCGCTCTGTAGCATGGCAACTGGCTCAACTAGCCGATGTCATCATCACAAATAATGCAGTTACAAAAACCCTGATAGCAAAGTACTTTTTAGCAAAAGATATACAGCCACCGATTCTTAATCTTCCGGTCTTTTCTAATATTGGTGAATTAGAGCAACCACCGCCCCTCAAGCAACGCCAGCGGCGCTTAATCGTCTTTGGTACACCAGGACGACGCGCCAGAATTTATCAACGATCGGAAGCCATGCTCAAAAACTGTTGTCAATTTTTAGGCATTGAAGAAATTTGTGACATTGGCTCTCCGTTAAAACTTAATCAATCGACGTTAGCGGGCATTCCCCTGGTGAAGATGGGTGAACAACCTGCTGCAAGAATTAGCCAATTAATGTCTGACTCACTTGCTGGCATTGTCTACTCGACTGATAACGGACGTTTAGCAAAATCTGGCGTTTTTGAAACCTATTGCGCTCATGGATTAGTGCCGATCGTCACACAGGCAAAAGCATCTTTGCTAGATGGTTTACACACAGACACTCATTTTTTGTTTGCTGGAATGCAGACCCAGCCGTTAGCAATGGAACGATTGCAAGCGATCGCCGATGCTGCTCACCAATGGTACGCCCCACATAATCAAGCCAATACATTCAAGTGCTTTTCAGCACAGTTAGCAGCTGCGAGCAAGCTCTAAATTACTGATTTTTTAACCTCCTATTTTTGACTGAACCGCTCATAATTAATCGTTTCTTTTTATTGTTTGATCCTATCCAAAGAGGTTGCGTCATGATGCCCCTGAGTTCAGAGCAAACGATTCCTAAAACAACAGCAATGATGACGCGATCGCTGTCGGTCGTCATCATTGCGCTTAACGAAGAAGAATGTATCGCCAATGCGATTCGCTCCTGTCAATCGTTTGCAGATGAAGTGGTGGTAGTCGATAGCGGTAGCCAGGATGCAACAGTTCAAATTGCCCACGAGTTGGACTGCCAGGTTTATCACAACCCCTGGACAGGCTACTCTGACCAGCGTAATTTTGGAGCCGATCACGCACAGCACGACTGGATTTTTTTTATTGATGCCGATGAAGTCATCGACGATCGCTTAGCCGCTGCGTTGCTGGAGTGGAAACAAGCACCGACGATCGCAGGCAACGCTTTTTCTGCCGTTCGTATCGGCGACTTTTGGGATACGTGGCTCGACACTCGACCGGAATATCACACGCGCCTCTACAACAAAACCATCTTTCGCATCAAAGATGTTTTGGTACACGAAGGCCCTGACATCAAAGATGCACCCGTTGTTAAACTGCCTGGCGTGATCTGGCACTACGGCTTCCGTGACATTAGCGATTTAGTCATTCGCTTTAATCGCTACACCGATTTGGATGCTCAACAAGCCCATCGTAACGGCACTCGTTTTAGCCTGCTGCGACTTTTGCTTAAACCATCCGCAAAGTTTGTACAGCAATACGTTTGGTATGGCATGTTTCGTCAAGGTATGGCTGGCTTTACGCTTTCAGGACTGTGGAGTTTCTACATCTTTTTAAAGGAAATCAAGCTCTACGAAATTGATTGGAAAAAAGGGCGATCGCCAGAGAAGCATTAAAGTTTTGAGTTTTAAGTTTTGAGTTTTGAGTTTGGTTTACCTTCTCCCAACTCCTGCTCTTCTGCCTTTTGCCCTCTGCCCTCTGCCTTTTGCCTTCCGCCTTCTGCCCTTATGCAAACCGACTCCATCACACCCAATCACCGTCCTCAGTTTGGTTTACAGCC
>DATNQS010000430.1:0-2183 GCA_036703925.1 Candidatus Sericytochromatia bacterium | reverse complement strand
GCCTGGACGGATGCCTGGGATACTAGCCCCCATCTTCTTCAAGTTTTGGGACATATCGACCGGGTTAACGACTAGCGAAGCATAAAAGTAGCTAAAGAAAAGAATCAAAAGCAGATAGAGAGTTGCATGAACCCACGGCATACTTCCATTCGGGCTGAGGTAGTTAGCAATTTGAATTGCAATGTCATTCTTTGTAAACTGAGCCAGCGTCACAGGAAGAACCAGTACCGCCGAGGCAAAAATGATGGGCATAACCCCACCTTGATTGAGCCGCAGCGGCAGATAGCTGTTGCGCTCCATGTAGGTTCGCCGCCCAACCTGACGACGTGCTGAAATGATGGGAATACGACGGCTACCTTCTTGAACAAAGACAATACCCACAATCATGACGAGAAAAACGACGAGCAGCATCACAACGCCACCCACCACATTACGATCGCCGCTCTGTGCTAGCTCTAACGTTTGACCCACTGAGCGTGGCAAGCTAGAAACAATGTTGACGAAAATCAGCAGTGAGGCACCGTTACCAATGCCTCGCTCGGTGATTAACTCGCCCACCCACATGACAAACATTGAGCCAGCCGTAAGTGCTAGTACCACCTGCACAACAAAAAGTGGACCCCAGTTATCGGCATAAGGACGAACCCAAACAGCGATACCAGCACTCTGAACGATCGCCCAACCTAATGCGACATAGCGTGTGATCTGCGAAATCTTACGGCGACCTGCTTCACCCTCATTTTTCTGCAAATTTTCGAGCGCGGGCAACGCTGAGGTTAAAAGCTGCAAGATAATAGACGCATTAATGTAAGGCAGAATGCCAAGTGCAAAAATTCCCAAAGCAGCAATGCCGCCACCAGAAAACACATCCAGGAAGCCAATCAAGGGGCTATTTTGAATGCTTTGGGAAAAAGCAGCCCTATCAATGCCCGGTAAAGGTAAAAACATACCCAACCGGATCAAGATGAGCATACCAATGGTAAGAAGTATGCGACCGCGTAGACCTGCCGCCTGAGCCATCTGGGCAAACGTTTCTTGAGCACTTGGTGTTCTATCTCGACTACTATCCATGAAGCAGTTCCTCTACGTTTATGTCCTTTGGGAAAGGGGTTTCACGTCTGCCTCTCATTCACTTGCTTGAGCTTAGTACCATTGACCAAAACATCAGCAAGGGAAATAGACATAACGTGACACGACTTAGTCAGCACCAAGCAGTTCCCATGTGCCGCCCGCTGCTTCAATCTTAGCGCGAGCAGAAACACTAAAAGCAGCAGCACGAACGGTCAAGGGTACTGTCACCTCACCATCACCCAGCAGTTTAAGCGGACCATCATCATGAGTGACAATGCCAGCCTCAAGCAGCGATGTTAAAGTTACATCTGTATTGGCAGGCAGTGTAGACAAAGCACCAATATTAATGATGGTGTAGTCTGTACGATTTATGATTGGAAAGCGCTTTAACTTCGGCAAACGACGATAAAGAGGGATTTGTCCACCTTCAAAGCCGGGACGGGTCGGACGACCCGATCGCGATTTTTGCCCTCGCATTCCGAAACCACAGCTTGCTCCCTGACCCGCCGCAATACCGCGACCCACTCGCCGAGAGCGCTTCTTAGAGCCATCTTGGGGCGTAACGTCATCAAGTCTCATAGTTTTTCCTAGTTGATTGTTGTTAGTCGCCAGTGGTTAGTGATTAGTCTTAGCCTTGACCACTAAAAGCCAACAACTAAAAACGAATCGCTGCTTAAGCGTAGAGATTTTCGATTGGAATACCACGCTCTTCTGCAACATCAGCAAACGTACGTAGCGTTTCAAGCGCATTTACCGTCGCTCTAGCATTATTCAGTGGGTTGCCAGAACCAAGCTGTTTCGCTAGTACGTTACGGACACCTGCAAGCTCGAGAACAGTACGAACAGCACCCCCAGCGATCACACCTGTCCCTGGTGCGGCCGGACGCATCATAATTTTGGCACCTCCACCTGTACCGTTAGCAGGATGAGGGATCGAATTAGATTTGGTCAGCGGCACATCGACTAAATGTTTTTTACCATCGGCAACGCCTTTTTTGACAGCCCCAATGACATCGCTTGCTTTGCCAACGCCAACGCCAACTTGCCCTTTCTCGTTACCAATGACAACGATCGCTCGAAAGCTGAGTTTTTTACCGCCCTTCACAACTTTA
>DATNQS010000429.1:0-2344 GCA_036703925.1 Candidatus Sericytochromatia bacterium | reverse complement strand
AGCAAAGGTATTGAAGCCCAAGCGGATGAATGGATTGGGGATCGCAAATTCAAAGCGATTGAGGAGACGAGTGCCTTGCAGTTCGGGGTTACATTCCCAGCGATCGCGCCCTTTAAAGAAGCCGTTGAACTCCCACACAATTAAGCCGGGTTCACGTTGCACGACCACGCTGTTAAGGGCAGGCTGCACAAGGGGGACTTGGATCACAAAGCGACTACGCCCACCCAGTTCGGTCGACCATTCATTGATCGGTTCGCAGCGCAAGGCGGGATTAAGCCACTGATGCATTAAAGCGCGATCGGTCAGGCATCGTTCTACGGTAGTGGCGCTGGCATCAATTTGAATGGAGTGTTCAAAGACCTGCGGCTCAGGCATATGTTTTCTCTTCAAGGCTTTCATACTCATCAAGCTTATTCATCAAGACAGATGAAATAAACAGGTATATCGTGAAAGACTGCCTCTAACTTAAGTGATAGTTCTTGCTTCACTGCGTTATTTGTTACCACTGGATCTTCGATTGCATTCAGTTTGCTCAGCCATTGCGCTACAACTGCGATCGCAAATTAGCCGTCAGATGTTAACGATTATGGGGTATACATCTAGTCAGTTACCTTAACCCAAAGGTTATCTTTGTACGTTTTCTGCCGAATTTGAGAGTGATGTAGGCAACCATGAACGAAATTTTGCAGCAACTTGGGTATGTATCCGGGATACAGACGCTAACATTTGCAGGTGCTTTAGTGGCGCAAGCCCCGTCGGCTGCACCCGTAGAAACAAATCCTGTTACCCCCTTTTTAGCAGGACTTGGGTTGGGGTCGTTGGGTCCCACCTTGCTAAACCTGCTTGGGGCAATTCTTATTCTTGTCGTCGGTTTGATCCTTGCCTTGATTCTAAGCAAGGTGGTTGGTAGTCTGCTCAAGAAAACCGATATAGACAACCGCATTGCGGCTTCAATAATGGGGCAGCGCCCTGGTAGTGAACCGTTTCCCATCGAGAAAGTGCTTGCCAGCGTTGTTTTTTGGATCGTTGCGGTTGTAGCAGCCGTCGCCTTCTTAGATGCGCTGAATCTAACAACGGTTTCTCAACCGCTGAATAACTTTCTGAATCAGATTTTTTCTTATCTACCGAAGCTTGGTTCGGCTGCCATTTTAGTGGCGATCGCCTGGTTACTGGCAACGCTAGCAAAAACGTTGGTGACTCGGGTTGCACAAGGCTTTGGGCTGGACGAGCGGCTTTCGCAAACAGCACCACCGCCGCCGCCTACAACGCCAGCGCCAGCCTATGGAGCGCCGACGTATGGGGAACCTGGAGCGCCGACGTATGGAGATCCAACGTACGGCATGGCAGCACCTGCGCCCACGGAAACGCAGTTCTCGCTTAGTGAAACACTGGGTACTGCCCTTTATTGGCTCATTTTTCTTTTCTTTCTGCCGCTGATTTTGGGCGTCTTGGATTTGCAAGGTCCACTTCAGCCTGTGCAAAACTTGCTGAACGAAATCTTGGCAGCGCTGCCAAAAATCTTGAAAGCGGTGCTGATTGGTGTGGTTGGCTGGGTCATTGCCCGTATTGTGCGCGGTATCGTCACAAACCTTCTGACGGCAGCGGGAGCCGATCGCCTGGGTGCTCGCTTTGGCTTGAGCCGTAGCAGTGGGGGACAGTCGCTTTCCTGGATTATCGGCACGATCGTCTATGTGTTGATCCTCATTCCAACGGCGACAGCAGCACTGGATGCGCTCCAGATTCCCTCAATTTCTGGTCCAGCGACAGCCATGCTGAACCAAATTCTCAATGCGCTGCCTCAGATCTTTACAGCGGTGCTGATTCTGGTCGCAGCTTACGTGATTGGCAAGTTTGTAGCAGAGCTAGTCACGAATATTTTGACCGGCATTGGGTTTAACAACGTTTTTAACTGGTTAGGTCTTCAATCGCCTTCTACTCCTGGCTTCCGGTCTTCAGCACCTAGCCCCTCAATGGGAGGACAGACAACGCTCCAGGATCCAACGTCCCCACGCATGCCCACCACCACGCGCACACCTTCAGAAATTGTCGGTGTCGTTGTGCTAGTTGGCATTGTGCTGTTTGCAGCGGTGGCAGCGATCGACGTGTTGAACTTCCCTGGCTTGAAAACCATCGTGGTGGGACTACTCGCCGTGTTTGGTCAAATTCTTGCAGGGCTGATTGTGTTTGCGATCGGGCTTTACCTGGCAAACCTCGCGTTCAGCATCATCAGTAGCTCCAATACACCCCAGTCAAAAATTCTGGGGCAAACGGCACGGGTGGCGATCATTGCGCTGGTTTCGGCAATGGCGCTTCAGCAGATGGGCATTGCACCCAACATTGTCAA
>DATNQS010000428.1:0-3091 GCA_036703925.1 Candidatus Sericytochromatia bacterium | reverse complement strand
TCACCGTTAACGCCGGACAGCAGTCATTCAAAACGCGCCTGGTGCTGGATGCAATGGGACACTTTTCGCCGATCGTGCAACAAGCGCGGCAGGGTAAAAAACCGGATGCCGTTTGTTTGGTGGTGGGCACCTGCGCGAGCGGCTTTCCTGAAAATAGCACGGGTGATTTAATGGCGACTTTTACACCGATGCAGCAGCAGTGCCAATACTTTTGGGAAGCGTTTCCTGCCAGAGACGGGCGTACCACTTACCTGTTTACCTATCTAGACGCGCACCCCGATCGCCCCAGTCTAGAAGCGCTGTTTGATGACTATTTCCGCCTAATGCCTGACTATCAAACGGTGTCGCTAGAGCAACTCCAGCTCAAACGGGCGCTGTTTGGCTTCTTTCCCTGCTATCGCCAAAGCCCTCTCAAGCCTCAGTGGCACCGCATTTTACCGATCGGTGATAGCAGTGGCAGTCAGTCGCCTCTCAGTTTTGGCGGTTTCGGGGCAATGGTGCGCCATTTAGCACGGCTGACGGGCGGCATTCATGAAGCGCTACAGAGCGATCGGCTGGGTCGTCATGCCTTAGCACTCTTGCAGCCCTATCAGCCTAATCTGTCTGTCACCTGGCTTTTTCAGCGATCGATGAGCGTTGGTATGAACCAGACGATCGAGCCGAACCAGATCAACGACTTGCTGACGATCGTGTTTCAAACCATGAATACGCTGGGCGACCCAGTACTGAAGCCGTTCCTGCAAGACGTAGTACAATTTCCTGCCTTGTTGCAAACCCTGGCTCAAACAGCGCTTGCCCATCCTCGCTTGATTCTGAAGATTATCCCGCATGTAGGGCTGCCAACCTTGATTGCCTGGTTGTTTCACTTCACCAGTCTTGCTGTTTACGCTGCTCTTTATCCCTTAGGGCGATCGATGTCATCCCAAATCAAAATACTCCCGCCTACTCAACAGTACGATTACCATCGTTGGCTAGAGGCACTGGAGTACGGTTCGGGCGGAGACTATAGATGAGGGCTAAAGGATGAAGGCTAAACGGGTTTAAGTTTGAATCCATTTTTAGCCTTTAGCCGTCTTTCCCTTTCTACGTCAATCCTCACCCTTCTTCCCTCTGCCCCCATGAACCGTTCCCTTGCCCGACAATTGTTTCAGCGTGAAGTACAGCAGCCAGATGAACAGATTCATCTAGAACGAGCAGCACTTTATATAGCGCAGGAAGAATATCCTGAACTAGATATAGAGGCATATTTGAATGCGCTAGAAACGATGGCGGCAGAGGTTGAAGAGCGATTGCCTAGAGAGTTTTATCCGCTCAAAATCATTCAAACGATCAACCGCTATCTTTACGATGATCTAGGGTTTACAGGCAACACCACGGACTATTACGACCCGCGAAACAGCTTTTTAAACGAGGTGATCGATCGCCGCACGGGTATACCGATCACGCTGTCATTAGTTTATCTAGCGATCGCACGTCGGATTGGCTTGCCGATGGTAGGCATCAATATGCCGGGGCATTTTTTGATTCGCCCAGATCTGGAGGACGTAGAGATTTGCGTCGATCCGTTTCATCGCGGCGAGATCCTGTTTCCGCAGGATTGTGAAGAACGGTTGGCTCAAGTATATGGTCATCCAGTGGCGCTTAAACCGTCCTTTTTGCAAGCGGTCACGACTCGGCAGTATCTAACGCGAATGCTGACAAACCTGAAGGTGACATATATCGATCGCGGCAAGTTTGACAAGGCGTTAGCAGTCGTCGATCGCTTGCTGTTACTGGTTCCCAACGCGCCTTTAGAATTGCGCGATCGCGGTATCCTTTACTATCGTCTCGATCGTCCAGTCGATGCACAGCACGATTTAGAGGCGTACCTTACCCTGTCTCCCACGGCTGCCGAAGCACCCGCAATTCGAGAACTGTTGGCAACCATCCGTCAAGCAAACTCTTCCCTAAGCGATGGCTGATGCCTGTCAGAGATTGCCTTTATACTGCTAGCGCCTTCTACTACTGACTCACATCACCGACTTTGGGCATTCGATACAGCAGCACCGCTACGACACTGTTGTGACCAGTTTGGTGCCTGCACACGTTTTGCTTGAAGGTTTTGGAGGCGGCTTCTGTAAGAAACTAATTGCGATCGATAGCTTGCTTGGCTGGCAGGAGTTGCCGCGATCGCGGTATTCACCACTCGAATCGCCTGTTGCCAGTTTTGGGCACAGGTTGCCTGCTGCAACGCTAGATCCAGCGATCCCTGCCCAGACTGTAGCTGAGTGGGAGACGATTGATTATTGCCCGTTGCCCCATTAGGAGCCGTCGCACCAGGAGAGGTCTGAGGCGTTGGTGTTGCAGTTGTCCCAGTTTGAGTGTTCCCAGGCTGAGTTACTCCCGGTTGAACCACTCCACGTTGAGTTGCTCCCGGTTGAACCACTCCACGTTGAGTTGCGCCTGGTTGAGTTAATCCCGGTTGAGCCACTCCACGTTGCGTTGCGCCTGGTTGCGTTGCGCCTGGTTGAGTTACTCCTGGCTGAATCCCTCCTGGTTGAGTTACTCCTGGTTGAATAGACGGCACAAAGCCACCAGTACCCTGAATTACCTGTGGTGAGTTCACACCATTAGTAGGGGTGGCATTACCAGAGGCACCTGTGGTTGTCCCTGTAGGCTGACCGTTAATCGTCGTTGGAAGGGTGCCCGTTCCGCCAGTCGTTGTACCCGGTGCAGTTTGTACGGGCTGCCCGTTAATGAGAGTCTGAGGCGCACCTGTGGTTGTCCCTGTAGGCTGACCGTTAATCGTTGTTGGAAGGGTGCCCGTTCCGCCAGTCGGTGGAGTTGTACCTGTTACACCGGTTGCTGGGGATGTAGTCGTTACACCAGTGGTTGGGGTTGTACCCGCACCACCAGTTATTGAACCAGGCGCAATCTGTACAGGCTGCCCATTAGTGCCTTGAAAGGGTGCTTGCCCTGCCCCGCCCGTTTGTCCAGTCGTCGTTTGGGTTTGCCCACCTGTTGTCTGAGTTTGTCCAGTCGTTGTTCGGGTAGCACCAGGCGTTTGTACTCCGGCTCCAGGGGTTCCCAGGTTTGCACCAGGCGTTTGCAC
>DATNQS010000427.1:0-6579 GCA_036703925.1 Candidatus Sericytochromatia bacterium | reverse complement strand
CAGGCGACCAGTTGACTCCTGGTACAAAGACCACCCGTGGTGCTGCCTGACAGCCATTAACTTCAAATAAGACATCGGAGCGTACATTGTAGGTCTTTGCTACATCTCGCCACGTCTGATTTGGCTTCAGCTCGACACGGACGCCGTTATAGGGTGGCACCAAAATTTGAGCACCAAGCGGAGCTTTGCCACCACGAAGAGCGGGGTTAAACCCCATCAGCGTCGATGGAATCAGATTATATTGCTGTGCAATACTTTCTAATGTTTCACCCGCAGCGACTTTGTGACGCATCAACCGCGAGAGGACAGGCGGCGCGCAAGTGGGCGCTGGTGCCACTGGTGAAGCAGTCTGTGCAAGAAGACCCAATCGCG
This sequence comes from Candidatus Sericytochromatia bacterium, assembly GCA_036703925.1. Lineage (GTDB taxonomy): Bacteria > Cyanobacteriota > Cyanobacteriia > Leptolyngbyales > Leptolyngbyaceae > Stenomitos. Next base: position 6,207 of record DATNQS010000427.1, on the reverse strand, counting down.
CATCTGCCGCACCGGCCAATGTCATGCCACTACAGACAAAAAATATTGCTAACCAGCGAGAGTATTTCATACTGCCAGGTTCCCAACGTTTACATGCAAAAGTACGTGCAAATGTGACTGCTGTTCTACTGTATCGCGTCACTTATGGCTTTCCTGGTCGCACGATTGCAATCCGGATGGTGGTACAAGGAGGGGAAGAGCGGGGAGGAAGAGCGGCTTGAAGAGAGAACATGGTTACAATAAGCCCATATTGATTGCCTGCGCTGATTGCCTGTGCTTTGATCGTTCGCGCTAAGTACCGCTGTTGTTAGCTGATAAAACTATGAATCTTTCGCTGAAGCAGGTAGCAACCTACGTTTCGCTCTTGGCGATCGGGAGCGGTGCAGGGATTTTAGGGAGCCAATATTTCTTGCCGCGTCAGCAGGTTGAAATCAACACGGCAGACGTACCAACGATGCTGAAGCCTAGCCCCCAGAAGCCAGCCAGCCAAACGGCCGCTTTCGCCCCGTATGCCTTAACCGCTGGGTCAGGCAATGCTAATTTTATCGCTACAGCAGTGGAACGAGTGGGTCCGGCTGTCGTCCGTATTGATGCGTCTCGCAAAGTGATTAACAATCTTCCTGAAGCGCTGCAAAACCCCTTCTTTAAGCGCTTCTTTGGCAATGATGTGCCAGTGCCTAGAGAGCGCGTTGAGCGTGGCACCGGTTCGGGCTTCATTTTGAGTGGTGATGGTCGCCTGCTGACCAATGCCCATGTAGTGACTGGGGCAGACACCGTTGAGGTAACGTTGAAAGACGGTCGCACTTTTGAGGGTCGTGTGATTGGCTCGGATGCCGTAACAGATGTGGCAGTGGTCAAGATCAATACGACTGGACTGCCAACCGTGCGGATTGGGCGCTCTGACAACTTGACTCCAGGCGAGTGGGCGATCGCGATTGGCAATCCACTGGGGCTGGATAATACCGTCACCGCAGGCATTATCAGTGCAACAGGGCGTTCCAGTTCTCAAGTAGGGGTGCCAGACAAGCGTGTCAGCTTCATCCAGACCGATGCCGCCATCAACCCTGGCAACTCGGGTGGTCCGTTGCTGAATGATCGAGGGGAGGTCATTGGTGTCAACACAGCGATTCGTGCCGATGCTCAGGGGCTGGGCTTTGCAATTCCGATCGAGACGGCACAACGAGTGGCTGACCAACTGTTCGCCAAGGGCAAAGTAGAGCATCCGTATCTAGGAATTCAAATGGTGGATCTTACGCCTGCTTTACGCAAAGAAATCAACCAGGATGGTGAGACCAAACTGAAGGTTAACCAGGATCAGGGTGTCCTCATTGTGCGTGTTTTTGACACTTCTCCAGCCGCACAAGCAGGGATACGCCAGGGCGACATTATCCAGAAGGTAAATGGAAAGCCAGTTAGAACTGCCGCAGCCGTTCAGGAACAGGTCGAGTCGAGCGCAATTGGCAAAGCCTTGCCAGTTGAAATTAGTCGCGATGGACAAACTCGCACACTTCAACTCAAACCAGCGATCTTCCCTGCTAAATCCTAAAGCTTCGCCTGACCTCTCAAGAGCAGTATGGAGGTACGCCAATCGACTTCTCTTGAAACCAAAGCAACCTTTTGGGGTGGAATCTTTTTTCTCAAAAACGGTTTCTTTTAGTGTTTACCGTTTGTTCAAAACCACAAGCGATCGCACTGCTACTTTCAATACAGTTCCAACATCGGACTTGAAGTAGCCTTGCATTAACGTCTGGATGCAAGGCGTAACTCAAAAGTTTATCGTTCCAATTGCCTTTGTTTAAGCCAGCGTTAAGGTAACTTCTAACTGAGGTGGCTTCTTAACACTGCGATGTCGCTATGAAGGCACCGACTAGAGCGTCCCGCTATAAGGTTACCTAGTATCAAAGAGTTTAGGTTCTTTCTTCAGATGGATATTTACAAAATGAAAGCAGCATAGAATTTTATTAGAATTAACCAACTAATGGCACCGCTTTAGGGCACTACTAGCGCTTGGGGTTAATGATAGTTAGTTCACTTAATTTGGCAAAGGCAAACTCATTTGAAAACTTTGCTGATGCCTTCCTAGAGTGAATTTCAGTTACAACTTTTACTACCTATAGTGGACTGGTGTTTATGAGCTTTGCAATTCGAGTGATCAAACCATCAAGCTTTTTGAGTGTTGCTGCAACCAGTCTGTTTCATGCAGAAATCAAAAAAGCTATTGCATCAAATGCAGCAATCGTCTTAGTCGATTTGGAACGCATTCCGTCAATGAGCAGCGCCAACTTTCTTACCGTTGTAAAGGCGCTGAAATTAGTGCGATCGTCGGGTTCTAAGGTATTTCTTTGTTCCCTGAGCCAGCAAATTAGAATGTTGTTTGAGCTAACTGGCTTAGACCAAGTCATTACAACGTTTGCTGATGCTGACGAATTTGCTGCATACGTTCAGATGCAAAGGAGCCTTGTCGAAGTGCCAAGGCAGCCCAAAATCGAAATTGAAGCAACACAGATTGACACCTTAAAGTTAGCAAGTTGAATAACTTTGCTGCGTAGGGTCAAAAGGTGTCTGCTTGGAGTAGCCCTCTAATGTTTTAAGGTAAGCGCTTACCTTATTCGAGAGGCTTCCATGTCGGTACAGGAGCCGCCACAACGCCTTTTGACTCTAGGAATGCGGCAACCCGTAATGCCAGTCCTTCATTGTAAGGAGCGGCAATGATTTGAACGCCGATCGGCAACCCAGCTGGACACTGCACAGGTACAGCAACGATCGGCACGCCAATAAAGGAGAGAGGCTGGGCATAAAGCCCTATGTTTGGTCGCAGAGGCATTTCTTCTCCATCTAGCACCAGTGTTGCTTGACCAATCAATGGTGCAGAACAGGGTGTAGCAGGGGCAAGGATGATGTCAACCGTACTAAAGAGTGCGCGAACTTGATCGCGATACCAACTGCGAAACCGTTGTGCTTGCAAATACCAGGTTGCTGGAATGAGCGCACCCGCAAGGAAGCGATCACGAGTCGCGGGATCAAAATCCTGGGGACGCTGCCGCAAGTCGTCTAGATGTAAGTTGCTGCCCTCAGAACCAGTGATGATGAAGGCAGCAGCACGGGCACGATGGGCTTCGGGAATCGTAATTTGCCGTGTCGTACCAAGCGCAGTAGCGATCGCTTCCACAGCAGCCAGCACATTAGGTTCTGCCCCTTTGGTGAAGTAGCCATCTGCAACCGCAATCCTCAGTCCATCAATACCTTTAGTGAGTTCAGGCAAGGTTGCAACCGGAGGGCGATCAGTGCAGACTGGATCATCCGCATCCGCGCCTTGAAGCAGGTCAAACGTAAGGGCTAAATCGCGGGTTGATCGGGCGAAGGGACCTAAATGATCCAGACTATGGACAAACGGATACGTCCCTGCACGAGAGAGACGCCCATAGGTTGGCTTTAACCCAAAAATGCCGCATAGCGAAGCAGGTACGCGAATAGAACCGTTCGTATCTGACCCAAGGCTAAGGGGCACCAGCCCGGCTGCAACGGAAGCCACCGAACCACCAGAGGAGCCGCCCGTCATGCGCTGCAAGTCGTGGGGATTGCGGCTGGAACCGTAGTGGCTGTTTTCGGTGACAAAGCCATACGCATACTCGTCCATGTTCTGTGCGCCAACCAAAATTGCACCTGCTTGCTTCAAGCGTGTCACCAGTGTGGCATCCCGTGTTGCAGGCGAACATTCAGCGTTGATCTTGGAGCCCGCCAGGGTCGTTAACCCTGCAATATCAAATAAATCTTTGACCCCAAAGGGCACACCTGCTAGCAGTCCGGGATCTTTGCCCTGAGCGATCGCCTGATCTACCGCCTCTGCATCTGCCAATGCCTGCTCTGCAATGACGCTGGTAAAGCAATTCAGGCTAGGGTTCTGGTTAGCAATGCGTGCTAAGGCTGCTGTTACAACTGACCTTGCCGAAACTTCCTGGCTCCGCACGCTGGCGGCAATGCTGCTAGCATCTGGATAGTCCTGGCTCATGGTTCAAAAACGGGAGCAATTTCAATCTCCTCTGGCAGGGGAAACTCAGTAACAAGCTGCGCGATCGCCCTGATACGGGCAAAATTTTCGATCACGCTAGGTCGATGGTCTGGCTGGAGTGGTAATCCTACCAACGCCGCCATTTGATCAACTAGCATGGCTGGGTCAGGCGATAGTTCAGTCATAGTGCCTCCGCAGCGATCGCCTGTTTTTGACCAGCTAGATGAGCAATATAAGCACGCCAGCCGCCCCATGCCGTGATTTCCCGCTTACCTTCACAAAGAATTGGTTCACCAATAACGCCCAATACTTCTTCGCCGTCTGCCAGCCGCACTTTACCAATGCAGAGTCCAGGCGGCTCTAGCAGCAGCAAAACCGCGATCTTACTGGCAGGCACTGCCCAAACTTCGACCGCGATCGCTGCGCCACCTGCACTGACTCTCAGCATGGCAGGATGGCGATCGTCAATTGACCATAAGCGATAGGAAGATTCTGTAAACGCTTCTCGCACAAACTCAGCTTCTACAAGAGCCATGTTGGCGCTTAGTTCAAGCCCTCGCATGAGCGTACCGTTTACGGCAAGATCAACTGTTGTTTTCATTCGAGTCGGGTTCATACGTGCATCAGCCGCCGTCACTAATGTCCCCCGATTGAACCATATTTGCTGTATCAATAACACCAGCACGTAAGATTCTGGCAAACTTCTGATTTTTTAAGAGACGTATGAGATGGCTCTAGCGATGAGGGTCAATTAGTTTCACATCGTCGTCGGGTCGTGCAACTGCAATACTCTACCTAAGACTGCTTCAGCCGCAATACGTGAACTGAATTCAGCCGGTTGATAGTTCAAGCTGTTTCAGATGATGCACTAATGCGTGCAAACCCAAGCGATAACTGTCAGCACCAAAGCCACTAATCTGACCGATCGCCACAGGGGCAATATACGAATGATGACGGAATGCTTCGCGACGATAAATGTTGCTGAGATGCACTTCAACTGTAGGGAGTGCTACTGCTGCGATCGCGTCTCGCAAGGCAATGCTGGTATGCGTATAAGCACCCGCATTGATTAAAATACCCTGGTAATGCTCAAGCGCACCATGAATGGCATCAACCAGAACACCCTCATGATTAGACTGAAGTGATGAAACCGTTACCTGAAGCACTGCCGCAGCTTCTTCGAGCTGTCGATCAATCGCTTCCAACGTCAACGAACCGTAAATACCTGGCTCTCGCTGACCCAGCAGGTTCAAGTTTGGTCCATGAAGCACCAAAATACTAAACAATCGAAGCCTCTTTCCTCACAGAGCTGATTGTTTCTCAAGACGACATCCAAGCAGGTACTTTAGGTCATACGACCTAAAGCAGACATCACAGTCAGCCTAGATACGAAAGCTTTTACCCCACAGTAGTGACAGCGCTGATACCTAGCGACGTGGGGAATCTTTCACGGGAATCGGAATCAGTTCGCCTTCTGACTGCGCTTCGGGACCTAAAATCGCCTCTACGAGCCTACGAGCCCATTCCTTCACCTTTTCAAGTACCTTATCAAGGTAATCCATCAAACAGATCGCTCCTTTTCTATAGCTTCGCCGTCGTTCACGCCTTGCAGTTACACGATCGCAGTACGGCTGTAGCCTGGTCACTTATCTTAAATTGTACCCAATTTATCAGTTAGTTAACAGTCTGGAAGGCAACTGTGTAAAGCCTGTAATTATGAGTGCATTTTCTAAGTCTTAATCAAACGTTGTAAATAAGCAAGTCGATCACGTTATTGATCCAATGTTATTAATAATTCTCGTCGTAGACAATCAAGCGCAGTGGCAGTACTCAGTTTACGAATCCAGTCCCGCCCACGCAACGCCCCAAACTGGTACTCAAAACTTTGCACCGCAGTGGGTCCAGCGAGACCAATGTAAACCAAGCCAACCGGTTTGCTAGCAGTGCCGCCATCAGGTCCAGCAACACCCGTGATGCTAAGCCCCCAGGTAGTGCCCAGGCGCGATCGCACGCCAGCCGCCATTTGTTTTGCCACCGTATGACTGACGGCACCGTGTTCGTTCAGATCGTGTTCACTCACATCCAGCAACTGCACTTTGATAGCGTTGTCGTAAGAAATGACACCACCCAAGAAATAGCTGGAGCTACCCGGAACTGACGTAATGCTCGCACCCAAACCACCACCTGTGCAGGATTCG
>DATNQS010000426.1:0-2180 GCA_036703925.1 Candidatus Sericytochromatia bacterium | reverse complement strand
CGCCAAGCAGGCAACCAATATTCTGGAGCAGGGTAGACAGGCATTGGCTGATCCCAATAGAGTGGCAGCTTATTTGGTGACAACGGAAGAGCCAGCCGCGATCGCCACTGCAACCTATCTCTGGGGTGCGGCACAGCAGGTGGGGCTGACGGTTGGAGGGGTAATACTAAACCGCGCCCATGACAGTACTGCTGTAGCACAGACGTTTGCACCCCTTGCAGTCACGCCCATTCCGACACAAGCGGTCGATGACTGGCAACCACTGATTGACGCACTACCTGACCTGGAGCAAGCGTCCCAGGCTCCCCGCCCGATCGCCATTAACGTTGCAGAGCGTAAAGTTAGCCTCTTTTTGCCTGGTTTTGATAAAAAGCAAGTCAAGCTGACACAGTCTGGACCAGAAATCACGATCGAGGCAGGCGATCAGCGGCGCAACATCCTACTGCCATCCGAATTAAGCGGCAGACCTGTGACGGGGGCAAAATTCCAGGACAGTTTCCTCATTATTTCCTTCTGATTTCTTCATTTCCTTCTGGCTCCTGACTTTTAAGGGAGATCTTTAGCAAACAAAGTACCTGTAAGGGCAGGTTTGGCACTAAAGCCATTGGCTGCATACGAAGACTTTGGCAATCTATCCCTAACCAGGCGATACATTTTTTCTCGGAAAGCTTCTCATTCCTTTTCAAGCCCACCTAAGTTCTGATGCGGATATTGACACTGTATGACTGAATCAAATCCTGCTCCACTGTCAGACGAACCTGTTGCTGCTGATCTTGCACCAGAGGGGGCAGTTGCGTCAGTTTCACCTGTGGACGATCGCAGCGCTAGAACACGTCAACTGCTTGGCATGAAAGGGGCGCAGACAGGCGACACCTCAATCTGGAAAATCCGGCTCCAATTAATGAAGCCCATCACCTGGATTCCGCTAATGTGGGGCGTCATCTGTGGGGCGGCATCGTCGGGCAATTACCGTTGGACGCTAGAGAATGTATTGATTTCGGCTGCCTGTATGTTTTTTGCGGGTCCATTGCTGACAGGTTACACGCAGACTGTCAATGAATACTACGATCGCGAAATTGATGCGGTGAACGAGCCGTATCGCCCCATTCCCTCTGGCGCGATCGCGCCGTCGCAGGTGGTAACGCAGATCCTGGTGCTGCTTGCCGCTGGCATTGCGATCCCTTACGCACTCGATCAATGGGCAGGTCATACGTTTCCAACGCTGACGGTATTGGCTCTGGGTGGCGCTTTCGTCGCCTACATTTATTCTGCGCCCCCTTTAAAGCTCAAACAAAATGGCTGGCTGGGTAGTTATGCGCTGGGAGCAAGCTACATTGCGCTGCCATGGTGGGCGGGTCACGCTCTGTTTGGCGATTTAAACGCAACAATCGTCGTGCTGACGCTGTTCTATAGCCTGGCTGGTCTGGGCATTGCGGTTGTCAATGACTTTAAAAGCGTGGAGGGCGATCGACAGTTTGGCTTGAAATCGCTGCCTGTCATGTTTGGCATCACGACCGCTGCCTGGATTTGTGTTTGCATGATCGACCTTTTTCAGGCTGGCATTGCGGCTTACCTGGTGAGCATTCACGAAAATTTGTATGCGGCGATCCTGCTGTTGCTGGTAATTCCGCAAATTACTTTTCAAGACATGTACTTTTTACGCGACCCCCTAAATAACGACGTGAAGTACCAGGCAAGCGCTCAACCATTCCTTGTGTTAGGTATGCTAGTTGCCGCTTTAGCGCTTGGTCATGCCGGAGTGTGAATGAACATAATCAGTGTTAACTGCGTTGAGTGCGTTAGTCCAACCAACGATCCCCGACTTGACCTCTGCTAGGATTCTGTCAAGATATATCAAACCCCTCTTCTTTTACGATTGGGGATCTGGCTACGGGTGAAGCTGTCAGGGTTTGCTAATACCGCAAGGTGGAGTTTAATCCAACCCGTACAATGAAAACGGCGATCGCTTGGTGGTGATGAGGCTGTAGTGTGGAAAACTTTCTTTCAAAGCTCAAAAACTTATCGACCCGCTCAAATGGTACGAGAGCGCTGCAACGCGCTGATAACGCTGCTGATCGATCGCCGAAACCGCCGTTAGAGGCCGTACAGGAGGTCGATCGTCCTGCTTCCATTGTTCGACGCATAAAGCGTTGGCGACTGGGTAAGCTGCACCGTCAACC
>DATNQS010000425.1:0-8853 GCA_036703925.1 Candidatus Sericytochromatia bacterium | reverse complement strand
ACTGCTGACATCTAACGTGCCGTGAAAGCCAATCCAGTTCTTGCCATTTGTCCAGAAGCCAATCCAATAACCGCGCAGTGGGTTTCTGGGATCATTGGCAGTGATGCGCTCATCGGTGAAGGGATTAATCCAGGTAGGGTTGCGCTGCTTTTGCATTACGCGAAACGTGCCTATCGGTGTTTTCCACCCTTCTCTTCCTGTCCCGATCGGATAGCGTTTAATTGGAATCTTGCCTTGATAGAGCACAGCCTGACGCTGATTGAGATGAATTTCGAGGTGCGTAACCTTTGTATTGGATCGGGCTGTACTTTGCAGCATGGCCTGGTGAACCTTTGTCTGGACGCTGCTTGAATTTGAGGGTAAAGCGGCGATCGACCAACTTGACAGCAAGCCTGTACAACAACCGATCGTCGCAACCTGTTTAGCTTGTTTGGCTAACGCACTGAACTTGGCTTGGCTATACATCTGCGCTGCTCCAGATTAATGGCGCTGCAACCGTTCGTCAGAAAAAACGAGCTTATGAGAAGCAGCATGCGTCTACAATGTTCCCATCTCTACACTAAGGTAGATGACGGTTTACAAATATTTGACCAAATTTCTGAGCCAGAGTTTGTAACGTGCAGGACAACGCAATTTTCATCTCCACTCATCCATCAAAGGACAGTTGTACAATAGAGCCGTTGTGCTGTGCGACACGAACCTTGATTGAGCGTTATACTCTGCCCGAAATGGGCAACTTGTGGACGGATACTTACAAGCTGAAGACCTGGCTGCAAGTCGAAATTGCCGTGTGCGAAGCGCAGGCAGAGCTTGGCTACATTCCAGCGGATGCGGTGGCAGACATTAAGGCAAAGGCAAACTTTGACCCAAAGCGAGTACTGGAAATTGAGGCGGAAGTACGCCACGACATGATCGCTTTCCTCACGAATGTCAACGAGTACGTGGGCGATGCGGGACGTTATATTCACCTTGGCTTAACCAGTTCTGATGTGCTGGATACGGCTCTAGCGCTCCAGCTTGTCGCTAGTCTGGATGTCTTGATGGCACAGCTAGAATCGCTCATTCAGACAATTCGCTATCAGGCACAGCAGCATCGCCACACGGTGATGATTGGTCGATCGCACGGCATCCATGCCGAACCGATCACCTTCGGCTTTAAGCTGGCTGGCTGGTTAGCGGAAGTCTTACGTCATCGCGATCGCCTTTGCCGTCAGCAGCGCAGTATTGCGGTTGGCAAAATTTCTGGCGCAGTGGGAACCTATGCCAACATTGATCCGCAAGTCGAGGCGATCGCCTGTCAGCATCTTGGGTTAGAGCCTGATACTGCTTCAACGCAGGTAATTTCGCGCGATCGACACGCCGAGTTTGTGCAAACACTGGCACTATTGGCAGCGTCGATCGAGCGCTTTGCTATCGAAATCCGTAACCTTCAGCGTACCGATGTGCTGGAGGTTGAAGAGTATTTTGCCAAAGGGCAGAAAGGCTCCTCTGCGATGCCCCACAAGCGAAACCCCATCCGATCGGAACGTCTAACCGGAATGGCGCGAGTCGTTCGCAACCATGCAGGGACTGCGCTAGAAAACGTGGCGCTTTGGCATGAACGCGATATTTCCCATAGTGCAGCGGAGCGGGTGATTTTACCAGATACCTGCATTTTGACCCACTTCATGCTCGTCGAAGCGACCGATTTGGTCAAAAACCTGCTGGTCTACCCCGAAAACATGACGCGCAACATGAACCTTTACGGCGGTGTTGTCTTTAGTCAACGGGTGCTGCTGACGCTGGTCGAGAAAGGCATGAGCCGAGAAGATGCGTATGCTGTGGTGCAAGGCTGCGCTCATCAAGCCTGGAATAAACCCGATGGCGATTTTCGTCATCTGATTAGCCAGGATACTCGTGTTGCCAAGCACCTTTCTGCCGAGGAGGTCGAAGCGTGTTTTGATCCGCAGCACCATTTGAAGCACCTTGACCCCATCTATCAACGCCTCGGCATTTAGTTCATCGCTGATTTAGCAGACCCATTTAGAGCGACGACTTTTGCTAGGAGTAAAAGCCGTCGCTCTCATGGGCATGATTAATGCTGCATAGCTTCTAGCTAGTCTGCTTAAAACGCTCTTTCGCCGCAGCAAAAGATTCGTTCATTACCTGTTGAATCCGCTTGGGGTCAGGTTTCTTGCCGCCCATCAAGTCGCCAAAGTAAACGCAGGCAGCCTCACCCAGTGCCCAGGTATAAGCGGCAGCCCACGACGCTGCAATCACACTTCCGAAGCCAGGGATGAATTTGATTAGTTCGCGCCCGATCGCCTGTGCCAAAAACCCACCGCCGATCGCGCTGACGACTCCGCCTGCCTGCGACGGCGATAGTGTTTGCCCGTACAGTTGTCCCAGCAATCCCACTAATGAACCCTGTAACGCGGTTAAAACGGGCATCGTTGCAAAGGGTAAGGGTACAGCGGCAAGGGTAGCAGCCATAATCGCAAAGGGCAGAATGTAGCGGCGACCGGCGTCTCTGTAAAGGTTGCCAAGCTGCTGTCCGGCTGTGTCGTTCAAGAGCTGATGGATGGCGCGAGCTTCTGCCTCTGGCAATAGATCAGCTAAGGCATTGACCAATGCCTCCACGCCGTAAAACGTTGGCGTAAACTCGTCTTCCTCTAGAGTGAAGTCGATCATGACTGCGCGATCAAACAACCCCTTGAACGATTCTTGTACAGCCGCAAACGCTCGGTTCACTGCCTCTACATCTGGGGGATAAGTGGGATGATCAGTGCGATCGGCTGGGTAGAGTTCGTGAAGGGACGTAACAGCTAGCAAGCAGGGTACGTCTGGATGCTGCTTGCGGATCGTGCTAGCAATCTGATGTAGCGTATCAGTCGCAAAATCATTAATTTTGACGGTAAGAATGAGGACTCTGGCGCGACGGTTCTCGTTAGGCTGAAGTTCGCTGATAAGCTCTTGCGCGATCGCCCCCGTCTCTCGAGAAACATCGCCCAAACCAACCGTATCGGTAAAAATGAGCAACGGCAGATCGCTTGTAGGATAGCTGTAGCGCTGCGTGTTCTGGGTATGCGGTCGAAAGCCTTGCCCGACAATAGCGGCAGAAACCCCAGTTAACCCTCGCACCAGCGAACTTTTGCCTGCCTGCGGTTTACCTACCAGCAGGGCTTCAGTTGTAGGCAACTGTCCCCGCACCTGCTCCAAAATCTCGGCAATCTCGGTTTCACTAACACTAAACCAGGACGTTAAGGTGTCTGTAACCCACTGTACAGGCACAAAGCGCTTCCACCCTTTTAGGGAGGCTAGAATGTCATACCAAGGAGCCGCTGATGCCTCTACTACTGGGGTAGAAACAATCGCGGCATTCTTGTTTAGCTTTTTGGTTACATCTGAAGGTTGCACTTCAGGTAGTTCAGCGTTTGGCTTTTCGGTTACGTCTGAAGGCTGCACTTCAGGTCGTTCAGACATGGGCTACCTAGTATTGAGCGACTGCACTTTTATAGTAATCAGAATTGGCGCTCCAAGCTCAGTTAAGCATCATCACGAAGATCACTTGACCCAAAGGAACTAGCACCCGGAGACGATTCGTAGATTGCGTCCAACTGCTCGCGTGCATCTTCCATGCTCATCGATCGCATGACCAGCAGTGGCTCGTTGATCACTTTTCCAGCGTCATCTAAAAACTCTGGATGGGGCACTGCTTGTAGGCGCGATCGTCCTGCTACTTGAGGCTCGCCCACCGTCCAACCTTTAGGCGCTGGGGGGCGCTGAGATTCCATACCCAGCGTCATCATGTTCCGAATCAGATTGCCAATTGCAAAAAAGGCAAGCGTAGTAAAGGCAATGACGTAGAGCAAATGTAATAGCATAGATTTTTCCTCAAAAGCCGCAGTCTCCGTTGGAGCCGCAATAGTACGTTTTTATGAATGCTTACAAAGATGGGTGTCTCAAAGTCGCTTGAAGTGATGGTCTGAATTGAGCCATCAACGTTAAAAAGTGACGCTTATCACTCCTTAATCATGCTACGCGACCACCCTAATATTATTCAAATGCTACAGTCCGTTACAGTCTCTTTCGTCTGATTTCTGTGCACCTGCCTCCTGCATCCGTCGGCGTACTGCTACTTGCCAGCATTCTGCCACTAGATCGTGCCAGGGTTTCATCACTGACAACTCAATCCCAACCTGACCACCCGTCGCCTTAAAGAGCATCTGCGCCGTAGAGACTTCCTGCTGCGCTACCACAATCCGCTTTAGCAGAGAGTCTCGTTGCTCAGTACCTAAAAAGGGGAGTGCTTCTGTTTCTAACAAAAGCCGCGATCGCTGGAACCAATATTGAAAATCTTCAAGGAGTGGCTCTAAGATCGAGCGAAGCAGGTCTGCATTCGGTGAAGGGGAATCAAACATTAGTAAAGCTGATTGTTTATATCCGTATTCTCATTTTAGCGCTTTCTCAGGTTCGTAAACCTTCTTTACATAGATTCAAGTAACGCATAGTCGTTCGTGCCGAGAGGGGATTAAGAAGATTCAGTAAGATAGAGACTACGGTCTTAGCGGTTAATATCTAGCCGAAAGGTTGGACACACCACATCAAACTTTAGACTGGAGTCACCTGGCGTTTGGATCGATTCAATGTCAGGGTTTGATGATGTTTGCTGCGATCGTGCCCTGTCCGCTGTTTGCCCTCTAGTGTCTGTTGTATTGATGCCATCTCCTATGCCTGTTTCTCCCTCCCCCGAAGACGATCAACCAGAGAAAATTTATCTGCCTCGCACCAGCGAATCGGAACCGTTGCAGAAGATTCGCCACACGGCTTCTCACGTGATGGCGATGGCGGTGCAAAAGCTGTTTCCGAAAGTGCAAGTCACGATCGGACCCTCGATTGAAACTGGTTTCTATTACGACTTTGATAGCCCAGAGCCGTTTACTGAGAAGGATCTGAAGGCAATCAAGAAGGAGATGATGAAGATCATCAACCGCAAACTGCCAGTGATTCGGGAAGAGGTGAGTCGGGAAGAGGCTCGGCAGCGCATTCAGGCCATTAACGAACCCTACAAGCTAGAAATTTTGGAAGGCTTGCAAGAACCAATCACGCTCTACCATCTAGGCGACCAGTGGTGGGATTTGTGCGCGGGTCCGCACGTTGAGAGTACGGCTGAACTTAACCCTGATGCCTTTGATTTGGAAAGCGTCGCTGGTGCCTACTGGCGTGGCGATGAAACTAAAGCTCAACTCCAGCGCATCTATGGCACTGCTTGGGAAACTCCGGCACAGTTGGCAGAATACAAGCGGCGTAAAGAAGAAGCCCTGAAGCGCGACCACCGCAAACTGGGCAAAGAACTGGGTCTCTTCATTTTTTCGGATTCAGTTGGTCCTGGTTTGCCGCTGTGGACACCAAAGGGAACGGTGCTGCGATCGATCCTCGAAGACTTTCTGAAGCGGGAACAGCTAAAACGGGGCTACTTGTCTGTCGTCACTCCCCACATTGCCAGAGTTGACTTGTTTAAAACCTCTGGGCACTGGCAAAAGTACAAAGAAGATATGTTTCCTCTAATGGCAGAGGATGAAGCGGCAGCGGCACTGGAGCAGGGCTTTGTCATGAAGCCAATGAACTGCCCCTTTCACATCCAAATCTACAAGAACGAACTGCGTTCTTACCGTGAGCTACCGCTGCGGCTGGCAGAATTTGGCACGGTCTATCGTTATGAGCAATCGGGTGAGCTAGGCGGTTTAACTAGAGTGCGCGGCTTTACGGTCGATGACTCGCATTTATTTGTCACGCCGGAACAGTTGGATGCTGAGTTCTTGAGCGTGGTGGATTTGATTCTGTCTGTGTTTAAGAGCCTTCAATTGAAGAACTTCAAAGCACGTCTGAGTTTCCGCGATCCTGATTCTGATAAGTACATTGGCTCGGACGAGGCATGGGACAAGGCTCAAGGAGCGATTCGTCGTGCGGTAGAAACACTGGGCATGGATCACTTTGAAGGCATTGGGGAAGCGGCGTTTTACGGTCCCAAACTAGACTTTATTTTTCAGGATGTGCTCGATCGCGAATGGCAGCTTGGCACGGTTCAGGTGGATTACAACCTGCCTGAGCGCTTTGACCTGGAATACGTTGCCGAAGATGGCACTCGCAAGCGTCCTGTGATGATTCACCGTGCGCCGTTTGGTTCTCTGGAACGACTCATCGGCATTTTGATTGAAGAGTATGCAGGCGATTTTCCGGTCTGGTTAGCGCCGATTCAGGTACGCCTGCTGGCTGTCAGCGAAGATCAGCTACCCTTTGCCAAACAGGTGGTGAGCCAACTGCTAGCGATCGGCATTCGGGCAGAAGTGGATACTAGCGGCGATCGTCTCGGCAAACTGATCCGTAACGCCGAAAAGGACAAAATTCCCGTGATGGCAGTTGTTGGTGCTAAAGAGGTGGAAGCCAATTCTCTTAGCATCCGTACCCGTGCCGCTGGCGAATTGGGCGCAATTCCGGTGGCAGAAGTGCTAGAGCGGCTGAAAGCGGCAAATGAGAACCATGCCAACTTTTAAGGCTGTGCCTCAGTCGTTAGGATCAGACGAAAGCAAACCTTGCAGCGTTTACAGATGACTGGCTTAATTGAGTCACCCCTTCAACAAACTGATCAACAGGTTGTTTTGTTTGGCGTAAGCTGGCAACAATATGACAATCTTCTGGCAACGCTAGGTGATTTTCCAGGGTTACGCATGACTTATCTTGAGGGTGGATTAGAGCTATTAATGCCTTCCTCTGAACACGAAATGCTCAAAAAAGTCATTGCTCGATTGCTAGAGCGCTATGCCGAAGAACTTGATATTCCTCTGCATGGCTATGGCTCTACAACATTTCGTAAAGAGGCAAAAGCTAGAGGGCTAGAACCCGATGAATGCTACTGCGTTGGTAAGTTGAAGGATATTCCTGATCTTGCGATCGAAGTCATTTTGACTAGTGGTGGATTGAATAAGCTAGATGTTTATAAAGGATTGGAGATTCCAGAGGTTTTGCTATGGCAAAACAATCAGCTTTCTCTTTATGACTTGAGAGGAGACAGCTATGCGATTGCTAGCCGCAGCCAGTTTTTCCCAGATTTAGAGATCGCTTTACTAGCTCGATACGTTGACCCTAAAGAGCAACCGCAAGCGGTTAAGCGTTTTATGGCAATGCTCCGTCAATCTCAGAATGATTAATCGCAACATTCGCTCTTCTGTTTAAGAAGATGACCCAGTGAATACTAGAACGTAACAAGATTCACCAGAAAGACGATCGCTTGGCAAAGCGTCATGCCATGAACTAAGCCATAGCCTTCAAGTAGGATGCTGCCACGCATCTTTCTTTTGTTGAGTCAAGGAATACTTGCTGTCGGTCAGCCTGGATACGCTCGCTGGTTAATGTCGATAACGGGAGCTTGTCTACTGTACTGTTGGTGCAGGCGGTTGGTTCAGCAGTCGCTCGATGAGGCTGGGAGGAGTCGCTTGACGATAGGCTCCACAGTAATGCATTGTGAGGACTGCCTTGAACGCCCAGTGGTTGGCAGGCACATCGACAAATGGATTGGGCAATGTTTCGGCTCGATTCTGTACACAGGCTTCGAGTACCTGTCTAGCAGTTGGTTCAGCCTGTGCTTGATCGTTTGGTGTCTGTGCGATCGTACGAGGTGGGTTATTAGGCAAAGCGGCGATCGCTGCTAGAGGCATCATGAGCGTGGCGATCGCCGACAGCATTACTGTGTTGAAAATTGTGCTGAAACGGTGGCAGTTCATAGGACAAAACAAGGAGAGGTTAAGAGTGCTAGAGCTAACATTTAACTGATAAGACTAGTGTAGTCATGCAATTGCTGAAGTGCATTTAAGGGCAAGTGTTAGTAATGGCTGCTGGGCTTGAATGGCTATGATGCTCACTCTGCCAGCACCTCTTACTAGAAATTATTCGTGTACAAGTTGTCTTTTTGATGATGTTATGACTACCACTATTGCCCGCCTGACAGCTTGCTTGATGAGCCTGATCGCTTTAACTCTGGGAAGTTGCAGCGCTCCGACGGTGGCTGATGCACCTACTGACGATCGCAGCCCGGCTCCTACGCCTTCTTCACCGATCGCGACACAGCCAGCACCTTCTCCTAGTGTTGCCGCTCGCCTGGCAGCGCCGACGGGCACACCCAGTCCAACGACAACGATCAATATCTATAAAGTCGATACGCAGTGCGCGAACTTGGCACCAGAAAAAGTGACGGTGACAGCCAACCAATCCCTGGAGGCAGCGATCGCGCAAGTGCTAGCCGAAACTGATAGCGGTGACTTTAGCATTGCGGGTTATCGAGTCAGTCGGGAAGGGGCGCAGGCGATCGTTGATCTTCGCCTTCCTGCGAATGCCAAACGCAGTTTCTACTCCCTCTCAAGCTGCGAACAACTCGCCCTCTTTGGCGGCATCCGCAAAACGCTGCTCAACAACTCCCAGTGGAAGATTCAATCCGTACAGTTTACGGAGAAAGGGCAGGAGATTGTGCTGTGAGAAAGGCTGAAGAATGAAGGATAAAGGCTAAGAAGGCTGGTTTTATCCTTTAGTTCTTATCTTTATACTTTCCACTTTCGACACGGCTGGGCAGTTTGCCAGATACCAGCGCCAGGGGAAGTCAGCGCCCTGAGTTAAGCCAATGCGGGTTGTTTGGGTCAATGAATGTGTGCCGTCATCTAGCTGCTGTTGAAACGCGGCATCACGGTGTTCGAGCCACAGCGGTTGTTCCAGTTGCAGCGGTTGGGCAGTAAAGCTCAGGTCAATCTTGAGGGCGCGACAGAGTTTGCCGGGTCCGGCAGCAATGCGGTGAGGTTTTGGCTCTTTTTGTCGATCGATCCAGGG
>DATNQS010000424.1:0-1631 GCA_036703925.1 Candidatus Sericytochromatia bacterium | reverse complement strand
GGCAAAAAGATACGGACATCGTGCCCCATCTGGCGCAACACTTTAGGGAGTGCCCCAACTACGTCTCCCATGCCACCGACTTTTGCGATCGGAGCCGCTTCGGCAGCAACAAACAAAATTCGCATAGTAAGCCTCAGTTCCCTTCAATGTCTGCATCAGGTCTTGCTCAAACGCTACCAGCTTTCTGCTACCAACGGGTAACTTGATTTGATTTGCGTTGGTTGGCAGCCGCTATTGGCTAGCAGCATTAAATCCTCTGCTGACGGCTGGCGGCTGACCGCTTCATAGAGTTTAAGAACTTATTAAAAGATCGGAGTAAGGCAATTTCTCTCGGTAGCTTGATAGTCAAGATACCTCCTAACTGCGTCTGTAGCCCTATTTGGTTTGCCAGCTTTGGTCGATCGATAGGGCTTTTATTTCGCTCATGCTTTCAGCGCGATCGCGTGATCTCAATCGTGATTGCGCCACCAAAATCTGGAATCGGCGCGGCAGGTTTACACAAACGCACTCGCACTTGCTGGACAAGAGCAGCCTGACTGGACGCTGCTGGATGCAGAATGGCATCGGCGATCGCGCTTGCCAACCGCTCTAACAACGCAAATTTTGCCGTTTTCACAAGCGTCTGCACTGTGGCAATGACCGTGCGGTAGTCCAGCGTGTCATCCAGGCGATCGCTCTGCCCAGCCGCTGCCAAATCCAACCACAGCGTTAGCTCCACTTCAAACCACTGTCCCAAAACTTGCTCTTCTGGCAGCGCACCTGTGTAGCCATAACAGCGAATGCCGCTTAGTTGAATGCTATCCATGAATTTAAATCGTTGCTGGCAGCTTGGAGCTGATCGAACTCTTCCAGCCATCGTACGCGATCGAGCGTTTAATCACTCTGCCTCTACTTTGCTGGGTTTGTCAGCAGCCCGACTTCCCCAGGCTATAAGCCTTAAGCGAAAATCTCCAAGAGAAATCTCCTAATTAGTTGACAGATCCGTTTTCTTTTGAGATATTGAAGATCGTCTGATTTCGCGGGTGTGGCTCAGTGGTAGAGCTTCACCTTGCCAAGGTGAATGTCGCGCGTTCGAATCGCGTCACCCGCTTAAGTTACGGTTGCTAATGGATTTTTGCAGAAGAGTTCATTAGCGACCTTTGTTGTCAAGCCTATCCGTTCACTTTTAGTCTGCTTCCACCAGCGTTTGAAGTTAATGTTGATGAAATCACTCTATCCACAGTTTCTAGAGCAATTAGGTAGATGTGTTAGAAATTGAGCGATCATCATGCTTGGTAAACTCGTTTCTGGCTTACTGGGAAAGATGTTGATGCGTGTCTGAAGGCGGATTCAGATTGGGGGCAAGAATGGTAATATTTGCGTTAACAGTCAATGCCGCTCATACCAGTTGGTAGTGGTAGTGGGAATGAACTGCATCTGAGTGCTTGATCAGCGGGCACAAGTACAGCCCGAAGAGTTCGCACTGTTGTAGCTTGGACACTTACCTAATCTTTGCCAGAAGTTTTTTTGCTGCCTGTGCAACCTCAAAAAGCTCAAAAGATAGATCTAGCTCAAAGCTACCCCTGCCCGTGCCGTCGTCGGGGGCAGCTCACTCAGATTGCTCTAACCGAAGCGTTTGGGTGTAACCGTTG
>DATNQS010000423.1:0-7127 GCA_036703925.1 Candidatus Sericytochromatia bacterium | reverse complement strand
CATTGCCGCTCGACAGCACGAACGGGATCAGGCACAGCAAACTTTAGAGCAAAGCCGCGCTGCCGCCAATGTCTCAGCCGCCAGTGCCGAAGCCTGGGTGCAAGAGCAAACGGCCCTGCATCACAACATTGAAACACTGGTTGATGCCCTCGAACCCCAGCGCACTGAACAAGCACAGCTACAGGAGCGCACCCGCCAGCTAGAGCGGCAGATTCAGGAGCAAACTCAATCTCTAGAAACGTTACAGCAACGGCTAACCGATCGCCAAACGCAAAAAGCCGACATTGAGATACGGTTGCTGGCGACTCAAGAACAGATTCAGGCGATCGCCCAAAACCTTGCCGCTGCCGAACAAGAACTCCAGATCCAGCAAGAAACCCAGACGCGCTTGCTGCACGAACAGCGCGAAAAGCAGCGACGGCTAGATAAACTCGAAGCGCAGACGCAGGCAATTCAGGAAGCACAGGGTACCCACGCTACTCAAGTTATTTTGCAAATGGGGCTGACAGGCGTTTGTGGGCTGGTTGCTCAACTGGGACGAGTTGATCCCCGCTATCAACTGGCCTTAGAAACAGCCGCAGGCGCACGTTTGGGGAATTTGGTTGTGGAAGATGACGCGATCGCCGCCGCTGGCATCGAAATCCTCAAACAAAAGCGAGCTGGACGCGCCACCTTCCTACCGCTGAATAAGCTTCAGTCTGGACGGACACCCTCTGGTAACGGCGTGCGATCGCTCTCTGGCTGCGTTGATTACGCCATCAATCTGGTGGAGTTTGACGATCGCTACCGCAACGTCTTCGCCTACGTCTTTGGCACCACCGTTGTCTTTGAGACCCTCAGCGCGGCTCGTCGCCACATGGGGCAGCACCGCATTGTGACGCTGGATGGGGAATTGCTTGAAGCCAGTGGTGCAATGACTGGCGGTAGCACCAGCAATCGTCAATCGATCCACTTTGGCACTGTCGAAGCTACCGAGTCCGCCGAGGTCATTGCCCTGCGCGATCGTCTGCAGGAAATCGATCGCATTCTCGAACGCTGCAACCACGCCATGCAACGAGCAACCCAACTTACCAAAGAGCGCACTCAAGCATTAGCAGAAGCCCGACAGCAGCACCGCGAGGCACAGCTTCAGACGCAACAACTGGATGCCGAACGCCAGAATCTCGCTGTGACAGTGACGCAGGTGCAAGCGCAGTTGGCTCAAAATACTCAAGAGCTAGCGATCGCTCAAACGCGTCTGCAAACCCTCGAAACCCATCTCCCCGCTCAAGATCTCCAGCTACAGACATTGCGGCAAACCTTAGCTGACCTGGAACAATCCCAAACCCACAGCGAATGGCAGCAAATTCAAACCGCCCTCCGCGCTCAGGAAGCCGAACTCACGCAGCGAGAACTAGCTGTGCGATCGCTCGAACAACGGCTGCAAGATCTGGAGAACCAGCGCCAGCGATCGCAGGAAAAAATCCAGCAAGGGCAGGAGCGCTTACAGGAATACCGCACGCAGCAAACGACGCAAATACAGCAGCAGTCAGTGGTCAGCGGTCAGCAGGCAGACCTCCAGCAGCAAATCGGTGAAACGCAGGCAGCACTGGCGGAGTTAGAAACTCGGTTGGGTCTAGAGAAGCAAACTCGCGATCGCGCCGAGCGTCAATTGCGAGAGCAGCAAACCCAGCAGCAACAGCTAACCTGGCAACAGCAGAAACTTGAGGAAACCCAACAGGCACGTCGAGCAGAATTAAGCGAACTCACCGCGCAACTGGAAGCACAACAGCCCGATCTGCCCGATCCACTGCCAGAAATTCCTGACACTGCTACCCGTGATCTGGTGGAGCTACAGCATGAACTGCGATCGCTCCAGAAACGCCTCCAGGCAATGGAACCCGTCAATATGCTGGCGCTGGAAGAATACGATCGCACCCAGGCACGGCTGGAAGAACTGACGGATAAACTCCATACCCTGCAAGAAGAGCGCACCGAACTCCTCCTTCGCATTGAAAACTTCACCACTCTACGGCAACGTGCCTTCAAAGAAGCCTTTGATGCCGTTAACATCAACTTCCAATCCATCTTCGCCACGCTCTCAGATGGTGACGGACACTTGCAGCTAGAAGACTCGCAAGACCCGTTCAACGGTGGGCTTAACCTTGTGGCTCATCCTAAGGGCAAGCCTGTCCAGCGTCTTGCTTCGATGTCCGGCGGCGAAAAATCGCTCACTGCACTAAGCTTTATCTTTGCCTTACAGCGCTACCGTCCCTCGCCCTTTTACGCCTTTGATGAAGTGGATATGTTTTTGGATGGGGCAAACGTAGAGCGATTAGCTAGAATGATCAAACAGCAGGCGCAGGAAGCACAGTTTCTTGTCGTAAGTCTACGGCGACCGATGATTGAGTCAGCCGATCGCACGATCGGGGTCACTCAGGCGCGAGGAGCGTATACGCAGGTTTTAGGTATCAACCTACTGCCTCAAAGCGTCTCTATCTAAGTTAGCTGCTGTATGATTTCACCGCTATATGATTTGATAGTGATCAGGATTTGCGAATCAGGATTCGACCCATAATGGCATTTGAAGAGATCCGCCAACGCTCAGACCTTCTTGGCACGCAGGTGATCACCCGTGATACGGGCAAAAAACTTGGTGTTGTCAGTCAACTCTGGGTAGATATCGACCAGCAAGAGGTGGTTGCCCTCAGCCTGCGTCCAAACATACTTTACGGCACCCCTCAGCCTATGCTCTTGAGCAGCATTCGGCAGATTGGGGATGTCATTTTGGTGGATAACGACGATGTCATTGAAGATATTGATGTCGAGTCTTACAGCAGCCTTATCAATTGTGAGGTCGTCACTGAAACAGGCGAACTGCTAGGCAAAGTGCGCGGCTTTAAGTTTGATATTGATAACGGCAAAGTTACGTCTTTGATCCTGGCATCGATCGGTTTACCGCTAATTCCCGATCAAGTTGTCAGTACCTACGAGTTGTCTGTTGATGAAGTGGTCAGCAGTGGACCCGATCGCCTGATTGTGTTTGAAGGTTCAGAAGAACGCTTGATGCAGCTATCTGTGGGCGTATTAGAGCGCCTTGGCATCGGTAACCCTCCCTGGGAACGCGAAGAAGAAGACAGCTACGTGGCACCTGTACGTGCAGACAATCAGCTTGGTACTGGGTTACGTACGCCGATCGCCACTCCTGTTCGCCAGAAAGAACCTGTCATTCAAGAAACCTGGGATGACGATAACTGGAGCGATTCGCAGCCTCGGCAGTTGCGGCAACAGCGTCGTGCTGAACCGCTTTACTACGATGATGAAGAGGAAGACAACTGGAGCGAGGCAACGCCTGCCCGCGATCGCTATGTCCAGCGTCCAGAACCACAGCAGCCCTATCCCGATGTCGATTACGAAGACGAAGACCTCGACAGTGATGCCTGGGAAGACGAAGGCCAAAAGTCTGTGCCCTACCAGCCTCCTCGCATTAACATTCCTGAAAAAACAAAAGCTCCAGAGTACGAAGAAGAGGGCTATTAGAGCTTCGTTAAAGCTTGGGCTGCTTCAAGAAAACTGA
Organism: Candidatus Sericytochromatia bacterium; assembly: GCA_036703925.1. GTDB lineage: Bacteria > Cyanobacteriota > Cyanobacteriia > Leptolyngbyales > Leptolyngbyaceae > Stenomitos. Next base: position 3,571 of record DATNQS010000423.1, on the reverse strand, counting down.
TCTCTAAGCTTGAGCGCTGGTGCCTTTGGGAATTGTGTTCCGTAGAATTACCTTGGAACTGCTGGAGCCAGTTGGGATGGACCCGCAATCTTTCTAGCCGTCAAAACTGTGTTGCGCTTCAAGGTATGGCTAAAGTCTGTTTTAAGCAAGCCTGGTTTTCAAGTTTGAGGGTTGTCTACTGCAATGATGCATCCAGATACAGAGCTTCGGTTTATTAATGACTCGATTGGCTACGGTGTTTTTGCAACCAAGCTGATCCCCAAAGGAAGCATTACCTGGATTCTGGACGACCTCGATCAGACGTTTAACGAGTCCCATCTTGCGTCGCTTGATACCGTACAGCGCGAGCACCTCATCAAGTACAGCTATCGGGATGAGCAGGGACTCTACATTTTGTGTTGGGACATTGCACGGTATGTCAACCACAGCTTCAATTCAAGCTGCATTGCTACACCGTATAAATTTGAGCTGGCAGCGTGGGATATTCATCCAGGTGATGAGCTGACCGATGATTATGGCTACTTTAATTTAGACAAACCGTTTGACTGCGTTCCCGAACCTGGCAGTACTCGCACCAAAGTCATGCCCGACGACATCTTGCACCATTATCCAGAATGGGATTGTAAAGCTGCTGAGGCAATGCGCTGTTTCAATCATGTAGAGCAACCGCTCAAACACCTGATTGATCATAAATTTATGGCAAAGGTGACAGCGATCGCGCGAGGAGACGCGAAAATGGACTCAATTCTTGCTTGTTACTACGATCGCACTACTACCTTTAAAGCGGTTAGTTAACGTCGTGGCAAGCCTGCTCCTCTGCACGTGATTAACCTGCACGTTACCATGCACGCTATCAAGCTGTTTTAAGCTCACCGCTACCACGAGTCCCAGGAGAAACCTTATGCAGTCCAGCGCTTCGGACTCGCTGCCACCGCGCCCCAAGCGGCAAATCTCTCTCATGCGCTCTGTGGGATCACGGCTGTTTCTCTCGGTGGTGGGTGGCTCCCTAGTTGGATTGATTGGCACTGCCTTCTTAACCTATTGGGAACTGGCACGACAGTCTGAAGCTGAACTACGATCGAGCCTCCAGGTCAAAGCCGAAAACTTGGATGGAGACTTCACTACGTTTGAATATTCGACAAAGCTGGTTGCTGATGCCATCAAAACTTTTTACGAAGCCGGTGAACGGCGAGAGCAAGTGTATGTCAATTTGCTCGATCGCTCGTTAACAACGTCTCCCTTAGGCACGGGCTTGGGCTTTGGGCAACCACCTGGCAATCGCCTCATTCTGCCATCACGAAAATTTGCTTACCCCTACGCCGTACGCAATCCTAAGACTGGCAAGATTGAGGCGCAAGGAGGAGAAGCGGCTCAAACCAACTTTCAAGAAAACTACTTTACGCAGCCGATCGCAGCGGGCAAGCCCATTTGGTTAGAGCCAGTACCCTACCTGGAAGACACGCTCAAACCACCCCAGATTTTGGTAAGTACTGCCTACTCCATGCCGTTTTACAGCAGCAAAGGGCAACTTCTGGGTGTACTTAGTCAGGATCTTGAGCTAGGTTTCCTTAGCAAAAAACTGTCAGTTCAAGTCATGCGCGATGCAGGCTACTTCATTCTGGTCAGCGCGAAAGGGGGCTTGATTGCCTACCCGCCCGACCCGCAAGTGGTTTATCCTGACGATGCCCAAAAAAGCACGGGTCTCAAGCAGTTTCCCGGCATGAATAACTATGCTGGGCTGTGGAAACGCCTTCAAACCGCGCTTCAAGCAGGTACGAACAGCGGCATCACACAGTGGCAAGATGCAACCGGAAAGCGCGAGTACTGGGCCTATCAGCGCATTCCAAATAACGACTGGGTTCTGATGGCAGCTGTCCCCGAGGCAGTTGTGTTGGGTCCTGTTATTCGTTTTACAGCGATCAGTGCGCTTGGATCAATTATTGGTGTATCGATCGTGCTGGGTCTGGTCGTGGCAATGTTTGTGAAACGTCTCAACCAACGTTTGCAGCCCATTATGGACGAATGCAACCGTTTAGCAGAAACCAGCGCCAAAAGCGAAGAGCTGATGAATCGGGAAGATGAATTGGGGCGTTTGACCATTTCGTTCTATGCCCTCTTGGGTCAAGTAACAGTGAATGAACGCAGGTTGCGAAAAGAGACAGCAAAATCAGCGCAGGCGTTTCAGGCACTCCAGCAAACTCAGGCACAGTTGATCCAAACTGAAAAAATGTCGAGCCTGGGGCAACTAGTTGCAGGAGTTGCCCACGAAATCAACAACCCCATCAACTTTATTTATGGCAACTTGCCTCATGCCACAAACTACACCAGAGATTTGCTGACGCTGATTCAAATGTACGAGCAGCGGTATGCTGACCTCGACCCAGAGATTCGTGCGTATCGAGAAGAGATTGATCTTGATTTTCTAGTCAAAGATCTGCAAAAGATGCTCGCTTCAATGAGCATTGGAGCCGATCGCATTCGTGAAATTGTACTCTCGCTGCGAAACTTTTCGCGTCTGGATGAATCCGACATGAAGCGCGTGCAGATTCATGATGGCATTGATAGCACGCTGCTCATTCTGCAAAATCGGCTGAAACCAAACCCCGGACACCCTGCGATCGAAATTGTCAAGCAATACGGCGATCTTCCCCCAGTAGAATGCTACGCCGGACAGTTGAATCAGGTCTTCATGAATATTTTGAGCAACGCGATCGACGCGCTGGAAAAATACAACGAGGGGCGATCGACTGCCGAGTTGATGGCAAACCCAGCGACAATCACGATTCAAACAGAAGCAATCAAGAGTGAGAGGCAAGCGGCAAGCGGCAAGGAGTTAGCCAGTCAGCCCTTACCGTCTTCCGTCGTCATTCGCATTCGCGATAACGGTCTTGGCATTTCGCCTGAGCATTATGCCAAACTGTTTGACCCTTTTTTCACTACAAAACCGATCGGCAAAGGCACGGGGCTAGGGCTATCCATCAGCTACCAAATCATTGTCGAGAAGCATCACGGTAGTTTGAAGTGCGTTTCCGCACCAGGGCAGGGAGCAGAATTTTGGCTGGAGATTCCAGTACGGCAGCAGACACCTGTGAAGTAAACGCTGATAGCCAGTTGCTCATAGCTACGAACTGCCAGACCGCTCCTCGCGCTGCCAAGAGAATTTTGATGAAATCACTACCCGAGGTCAGTCCATGAAACGCTCAAGCAATACCCTTATCAATTCGCTTGTGCTCTCCAGTGGTCTGGTTTTGTTTGCCCTGCCTGGGTTGAGCGCTCCGCCGCCTAGCCAAGTCGGCAAATGCGCGGATACGTTTATTCAGGACATTGGCACTCGATTGCGTGATGGTTCCACTGACGCACCGATCGAGGGCAGCGGTACAAGTGTCACTCTCACTAACGGGATTTATCTAGTCTCCTATGACGAGATTGCCCCACTCAAAAATTCTAAAGTTAGAGAAAAAGTCAAACTTTGTTTGCTCTCCATTCCGCGTAATTGTCCGCCTGGTGATAATCGCGGGCGCTTCTATAGCCTCTTCAATTACCGTACGCGCCAAACAGTGAAGCTACCAGA